>NZ_MSQD01000003.1 GCF_002102475.1 Thermoanaerobacterium sp. PSU-2
TCTCCCTCGCCGCTTATCGCGACATCGTCTATCTTACCACATTATCTTCTCTCTGTCAACTGCTTTCTGTCTGGTATTTTGTGGTGTCTTTATTCGCTCCTCAAAGAAGCGACGTATGTTAATATACCACGTTTTAAATTCTTATTCAAACATGAAATTTATCAATATAGTATATTTACATGCAATTATACATATATATCTTTATTATGCTCTTTTTTTCTATCATTTATTACTGAATATATTTTTTTAATAAAAAAGCAATCGTATTGAATCATCTCTGCCTATATGATATAAATTATTTAAACGAATTTTTGAATTAGGAGTGTTATTATGACAGATGTAATTCTCAGAAACGAAAATTTGAGAAGAGTATTAAGCGGTCATCCATGGATATACAAAACAGAAATAGATCACATAGAAGGCGATTATGAGCCTGGTGGAATTGTTGATGTCTATGATTACAAGAAAAACTTCATCGGGCGAGGATACATAAATCTTAAATCTATGATAACTGTAAGGCTTCTCACACATGAAAAAGATGAGCTCATAAATGAGGATTTTTTTAAAAAGAGAATTCTAAAAGCATGGGAATATAGAAAAAAAGTTATGGATAATTTAAATTCATGCAGGGTAATTTTTGGAGAAGCTGATTTTTTGCCAGCTCTTATTGTGGACAAATTCGGAGATTATTTAGTTATTCAAACACTTTCACTTGGTATGGAAAGGTACAAGGGCTTAATAGTAAACATACTCGTTGAATTATTAAGACCTAAAGGTATATATGAAAGAAATGATGTGTCTGTGCGAATGCTGGAAGGATTACCTGAAACAAAAGGATTTTTATATGGCAATTTCGATACAATTCAACAATTTGAAGAAAACGGCGTTAAGCTTTTGGTTGACATAGAAAACGGTCAAAAAACTGGTTATTTTTTAGACCAAAAAGAAAATAGAGCCGCAATAAAAAAGTACGTAAAAGATGCCGATGTTTTAGATTGCTTTAGCCATACAGGCTCTTTTTCAGTACATGCATTGCATTATGGTGCTAAAAGCGTTGAAACCGTAGATATATCAGAAACAGCATTAGATATGGCTAAAAAGAACGTAGCTCTAAACGGATACCTGGATAAGTGTCATTTTACATGTGAAAATGCATTTGATTTGTTAAAAAAATACGATGAAGAAAACAAAAGATTTGACGTTGTAATCCTTGACCCGCCTGCCTTTACTAAAAGTAAAGAGACAGTAAAAGATGCCATAAGAGGATATAAAGAAATAAATTTAAGAGCAATGAAAATCTTGAAAAGAGGCGGTTTCCTCATTACTTGTTCTTGCTCACAACACATAAGTCCCGATGCGTTTCTAAACATAATTAAAGAAGCCGCCCACGACACACGAAAGAATACAAGACTAATAGAAAAAAGAACACAGTCAAAAGATCATCCTATACTGTTGTCATCCAGTGAAACTGAATACCTAAAGTGTTTGATACTGCAAGTTTTTTAGTTTAAATAAGAAGCTCTTTGCTTCTTATTTAAACTTTCTGCTTCCAGGTTTGTATATAGGCAGTCCCTTTTCGCATAGTGGGCATTTTTCACTTTCATACGACACTGCATCAATTGATATTATAGATTCAAATTTTACTCCAAAGTTGACATTTCCATTGCTTCTGTCGACAATGCTTGCAACACCAACAATATTTGCATTATAACTTTTTACAAGTTCAATGACTTCTTTTACAGAGCCACCTGTTGTGACAACATCTTCTACTGCAAGTACATTATTACCTTCATTTATCTCAAATCCTCTTCTTAATTTCATCATCCCATCTTCTCTTTCAGCAAAGATGGCTTTTGCACCCAATTGCCTTGCAACTTCATACGCAAATATAATACCACCAATGGCAGGCCCAATTACTACATCTATTTTTTCTTTAATAAATTTACTCGCTATTTCTTTTGAAAATAATTCACTGTAATTAGGATACTGGAAAATCTTAGCACATTGGAGGTATGTGTCGCTATGCCTACCAGAAGTCAATAAAAAATGTCCTTTATTCAATACTTTTAATTCGCTTAATATTTCAAGTACCTTTTCTCTATCCATTTTAATTTTCCTTTCTCTTTGGTTTACCATAATAATTATACGTTAATAGAATTTATCAATTGGTTTACATCAAATATGTTATTTCTTAACATATATTTTTTTATTCCTTCCAAGATGTCTATTGAACCAGTAGGATTGATAAAATTATAAGTTCCAATAGCTACAGCAGTAGCCCCTGCTATCATGAATTCTAAAGCATCTTCTGCAGATGAAATTCCCCCCATACCTATCACAGGGATTGATACAGCTCTTTTAGTTTCATACACATTTTTAAGGGCTATAGGTTTTATAGCTGGTCCTGATAAACCTGCAAACACATTCTTAAAAACAGGTCGCCTTGTGTTTATATCTATGGCCATTCCAGTAACTGTATTTATAAGAGAAATTGCATCAGCACCACCGTCTTCTGCTGCTTTAGCATAAATCTTTATATCAGTTACATTTGGAGTCAATTTTACAATGACTGTTTTATTTGATACTTCCTTTACTTTTTTAGTTATCTCATGTACACTGTTGGGATCTATTCCAAATGACATACCTCCTTCTTTTACATTTGGGCATGAGACATTGATCTCTAAAGCGTCTACACCGTCTATGTTAAGTTTTTGGGCTAATAATACGAATTCTTCTATTGTTTCTCCTGCTATATTTGCGATTACTTTAGTATTAAATCTATTTAAAAATGGTAATTCGTCTTTTATGAAAGCATCGACACCTGGATTTTGCAGTCCAACACTATTTAAAATTCCTGATGGCGTTTCATATATACGCGGCGGAGGATTTCCTTCTTTTGGATACACTGTAAGACCTTTTACCATTATTCCTCCTAAATTATCTAAATCGATATATTGTGAATACTCTTTTCCAAAGCCAAACGTACCAGATGCCACAAGAATTGGATTCTTAAGCTCAAGGTCCCCTATACTGACTTTCAGATTCAAAATACTACCTCCCTTGCCCAAAATACAGGACCATCCTTACAGACTTTTTTATATTGAAATCCAGAATCGGTTTTTGTTTTGCAGGCACATACCATACATGCACCAATTCCACAACCCATATGTTCTTCAACAGAGATTTGACAAGGCACATCATACTTTTCAGCCATGTCTTTTACAGATTTAAGCATTTGCATTGGACCACATCCATAAACCATATCAATATCTTTTATTTCACCTTTCATTACATCGGTAACATACCCCTTAATGCCAGTGTTCCCGTCTTCAGTCGCAATAACGACATCGCCATACTTTTGAAATTCATCTACGAGAAATATATCGCTTTTAAAGCCAAGAGCAATCTTTAGATTTTTATTTTTTAATTTCTTTGAAAGAAACAGCAGTGGTGGTATCCCTATGCCACCACCAACGATGAGAATATTGTTGAATTTATCAAACATATCGAATCCGTGACCATGGGGACCAGTTACTTCTAATGTGTCTAAAGCTTTAACTTTCGAAAGATTGTAAGTGCCTTTTCCTTTTATCCTATAAACAATTGCAATTTCATTCCCATCATGATCACATATGCTAAATGGCCTCTTTAATAATGTATTGCCGCCACAATTTATCATGATAAATTGCCCTGGAGCAGGAATATCGTCAAATTCTAACCTAAGTCTATATATCCCATTGCTAATTTCTCTATTTTCTCTAACAACGTATTCCATATTTCACCTCAACACGCAATATATCTTCTTTTTAAAAACGCATTATTAATCATTCCCATCATCAAAAGAACTTCAGCACGTGCAGCTTGAGCAAATTCATATTCTGAAAAAACATCTTTCCAATATTGACTTTTATAAGCGAAGATGACTTTTCTCGATGAGTTGACTATAGCACCTAAGTTGTTTTCATCAAAGCAATTAATGACATCTTCTGCAGTAGCACCTTGTGCTCCATATCCAGGCACTAAAAAGATAGCAGATGGCATTATTTTTCTCAGTATTTTGGCCTCTTCTTTATACGTAGCTCCAACAACCGCACCTATAGAACTATATCCTAAGCTACCTTCGGCTAGTTTTGAAATCTTGTCAACCATGTGAGCTACATTTTCATATACAGTACCACTGACAGTTTTTAAATTTTGAATCGTTCCAGAACCAGCATTAGAAGTTTTCACAAGGATAAATAGCCCTTTGTCGTATTCTAATACATCTCGTATATATGGGGTTATGGTATCTTCCCCCATGTACGGATTGATTGTAATTGCATCAATAGAGGGATTTTGCAAATATGCTTTTGAATACATTTCTGCTACATCTGCTATATCTCCTCTTTTTACATCTGCTATAACCATAAGCCCTTTTTCTTTGGCATATTCAGCAGTTTTATAAAAAGCTTCTATCCCATTTGCCCCATATATTTCATAAAAAGCGATCTGAATCTTTACCGCTGGTACTACATCAAATACAGCATCAACAATGCCTTTATTAAAATAATAAATCGCTTCAGATATTCCTTTTGTATTGTTCCCGTATTTATTAAATGCCGCTTTCTTTATGAATTCTGGAATGCTTTCAATTCTTGGATCTAAACCGACAACCGTAGGATTATTCTTGAATTTTATTGCATGTATCAAATTATCCGAAAACATATTAACACCTCTTATAAATATTTATTCATAATAATGTATAATTATTCTATATATATTATACATTACTTATTTGATAATTGCCATCATTTTTAAATTTTATTTCTCCATTTACAATCGTATATTCCACCATGCCGTACAATTTTTGCCCATTAAATGGTGAATTTTTACCTTTTGATTTAAAATTGTCCGCATCGACTGTAAACTCTTTTGTTAAATCTATTATTGTAATATCTGCATCATTGCCTATCTTAAAACCATGGGTTAATTTTAAAAGTCTCGAAGGTTCTATCGACATATACTTTACTAAATCGTCTATCGCAATCAATCCATTTTTAACAAGATACGTGTACACTACAGAAAAAGCGATTTCGATTCCTGATATGCCAAAAGCCGCTATTTCATAAGGAACTTTTTTATCATCTTTCGTATGAGGTGCATGATCTGTCGCAATTACATCTATTGTACCATCTTTTAACCCTTCTATAAGCGCATTCACGTCTTCCCTTGTCCTTAATGGAGGATAAGCCTTTGTATTCGTGTCAAAACCATCAACTATATCTTCAGTAAGGCATAGATTGTGCGGCGTTACCTCTGCTGTTATATTTACTCCATCTGCCTTAGCTCTCCTTATCAACTCAACACTATCCTTTGTTGATACATGCGCTACATGAAGTCTTGCTCCAGTAGATTTTGCCAAAATAATATTTCGTGACAACATTACCTCTTCCGCTTCATGCGGTATTCCTCTTAAGCCGATTTTTGTTGAAATTATCCCGTTATTCATCACGCCTTCACCGCTTAACATTTTATCTTCGCAGTGAGTTATCATAAGCAAATCGTACATGCTTCCATAAGTCATTATTCTCTTCATAAGCCCTGAATTCATTATTGGAAATCCATCATCAGATAAAGCTACCACGCCCACATCCTTCAATTTTGCCATCTCTGAAATTTCTTCGCCCAACATGCCTTTAGTCATGGCACCTATCGGAATTACTTTACAATACCCTTCTTTACCAGCGATACTTTTTATATATTCCACAACTACTTCATTATCTATAACAGGATTTGTATTTGGCATACATGCAACAGTTGTATAACCACCAGCAACAGCAGCATGTGTACCTGTTTTTATCGTTTCCTTTTCTTCAAAACCAGGTTGCCGCAAATGTGTGTGCATATCAATAAATCCCGGAAATACATGTTTCCCTTTTGCATCAATTGAAATTGCGTCATTCAGCGATATTCTTTTATCTATCCCTTTTATCTTTCCATTCTCTATTAAGATATCTGCTTTTTCATTAAATCCTTCTCCATCTATTACTATCCCATCTTTAATAACCAATTTCATTTGATTTTCTCCTTTCACATAATATTTTTAATAATGCCATTCTTACAGCTACGCCATTTGTAACTTGTTCCTCAATAACCGAGTATTTGGCATTAGCTGCTTTTGATGTAAGTTCTACATTTCTATTGATAGGTCCAGGATGCATCAATATTGCATCTTTCTTGGCAAGTCTCATTCTTTCCTCTGTTATCCCAAAATACTTTGAAAACTCATCTTTTGATGGAAATAAACCATTTTTCTGCCTCTCTAATTGAATTCTAAGTCCCATGACTACATCGGCTCCATCAATAGCTTTGTCTATGTCGTAATAGACTTTTGCTCCAAGCTTTTCAAAAGTCTTTGGCAACAATGTAGCAGGACCTACCAGTCTAACGTCAGCTCCTAATTTTTGTAATCCCCATATATTAGACCTTGCAACTCTCGAATGAACTATATCTCCAACTATGACTACTTTTAAGCCGTCAAAAAATCCCTTTTTCTCTCTTATTGTCATTAAATCCAACAAAGCCTGTGTAGGATGTTCGTTAAGACCGTCACCTGCATTTATTACCGATGCATCAAGATATTTTGCCATAAGATGCGGAGCACCGGACATATTGTGACGTACTACAATCACATCTGCTTTCATCTTTTCTACCGTTCTTACTGTATCAATAAGTGATTCACCTTTTACAACGCTGCTTGTCTTGGTTTCTATGTTTCCAAAATGCGCTCCAAGGTATTTTGCTGCCATTTCAAATGACAATCTTGTCCTTGTGCTTGGCTCAAAAAATATCGTAACAACTGTCTTGCCTCTTAAAATATCTGAATTTTTATTGCCAACCAAGATTTTCTTCATTTCTCCTGCTGTATCCAGTATCTCTAAAAGATCTTCTTTTGTCATTTCCCTTATTCCTAACGCGTCTTTTCCTATCATTTTAACCATCCTTTCTTTGTTATTAAAAAATAGAGCAGCAACCATTTTTACATATTAAAATGGCTCTGCTCTTAAATATAAGATTTTTGAATATTTTTTGAATCTTATGAATTCTAAAATAACCATAAAAAATCTCCCTTTCTTTCTAAAGTGGGAGAACCGCAATTCTCCCTTATCAGTCTCGCTGGACTAATTTAAAGGTTGTTATTCTATTATTACAACTTTATTTACATTATCAATTTCCTCAAGCATGACACTTACAATTTCGCTCTTTGATGTAGGCACATTTTTTCCGACATAATCAGGTCGTATGGGAAGTTCCCTATGTCCCCTATCAATGAGTTCTGCCAACTGTATTGACTTAGGTCTCCCTAAATCTATAACAGCATCCATAGCAGCCCTTACAGTTCTTCCTGTATATATTACATCATCTACCAAAACAACAATTTTCCCAACTACATTTACTCCTATGTCCTTTTTTTTGACAATTGGCTGCTCTAATTTCGTAGTTAAATCATCTCTATATAAAGTAATATCCAGTGAACCTATAGGAGGTCTTACACCTTCGATGCGTTCAATATACTTAGCAAGTCTATTTGCAAGAGGCACACCTCTACGCATTATGCCAACTAATACAATATCTTCAATGCCTTTATTCTTTTCTACAATCTCATGTGAAATTCGAATTAAAGCTCTGTCAATTGCTTTTTCGTCCATTATCTCAGCTTTATAATTCAAATCTTATACCTCCATAAAAAAACTTCTTGATAAAGCAAGAAGTCAACATCTGTTTTAACTCCTTGCCAGCCTCACAGGACCAGTTAAAGGATGCATAATCTTCTTTTTTAATATGATATCACAATATTTTATATTTGTCTATAAGTTTTTAAATTATTTTTTACTGAAATACTTTGATGTGGAACATAAAAATTATTTATGCTAATATAGATATATACAAAAATTTTCAAAGGATGTGCTTACTATGAAAGAAGGAAAAGTGCCAACAGACATTTTATCAAAACTCGTATACACCAACTTAGGCGTAAAGCGAAACGAAGTAGCTGTACATGCAGGTATAGGAGAAGATTGCAGCGTTATTGAATTTGACCAGTATGCGGCTGTTTTGTCTACAGATCCCATAACTGCCTCAAATAACTTAAGCGGATACTTATCTGTAATTATTTCATGCAATGACATTGCATCATGTGGTGCAAAACCCATAGGCGTACTTGAAACCATTTTGCTGCCAATAGGTTCTGATGAAGAATCATTGAACAAAATCGTGCAGGAAATAGATAGAGGAGCCAAAGAGCTTAACATTGAGGTTCTCGGCGGTCATAGCGAAGTCACATCTTCCGTAAATAAACCAGTAATATCGACTACTGCCATCGGTGTATGTAGCAAAGACAAATTCATTAAAACAAGCGGCGCTAAATTAAATGATGACGTAATAGTTACCAAATCAGTAGGTATTGAAGGAACCTTCATAATCGCCAACGATTACTATGAAAAGCTATCAAATCATATTTCTGAATCTGTTTTAGACAGCGCGAAAAGCTTTATTACAGATTTAAGTGTAGTAAAAGAGGGTTTAATTGCGGCTGAATGTGGCGTAAATTGTATGCATGATATTACCGAAGGCGGGATATTAGGCGCAGCCTTTGAAATCGCAGAAGCATCAAATGTGGGAATTGAAATTTTCAGTGATTTAATTCCTGTAAGGAATGAGACTATGATTATCTGTGATTACTTTAACTTAGATCCATTTAAGCTTATCTCAAGCGGCTCGATGATTATTACGTCATCAAATGGCAAAAAAATAGTAGATGAATTGAAAAAGCAAAATATCGATGCAACAATAGTCGGTAAGATTACAAAAAACGGAAAATATCTTATAGATGGCAATAAAAAAATAGAAATAAATCCGCCGACTTCTGATGAGATATATAAGATTTTATGAAAAGCGTACAAATGGGTTTTTAAGTTTTTCGTCCTTAATTGTGGTGATATCACCATGCCCCGGAAAAACTAAAGTCGTATCAGGTAGTATAAACAATTTATTTTTAATTGAATTTATTATTTCATTGAAATCGCCACCTGGAAAGTCAGTTCGACCTATAGATTCCTTAAAAAGCGTATCTCCCGTAAAACAGGCATCATCGATTTTATAGCATACTCCACCAGGTGTATGTCCAGGAGTATGAATAGTTGTTATAAAAATACCTTCTCCAAACGATAAAGTGTCACCATCCCTTAACAAAATATCAGCATCTTGTGATATTATTTTTTCAAAGCCAAGCTCAGACAAATTCATCGCTGGATTTTTAAGCATTGCTGCATCATCGATAGAAATGCAAACTTTTGCTCCAAATTTGTCTCTAAAGTAATCGACGCCCCCAATATGATCAAAATGCCCATGAGTTATCAAAATATACTTCAGTCTAAAATCATTATCTATCAAATAATCTTCCACTTCAGATGCAAAATCGCCAGGATCTACCATTACACATTCATGACTACCCTTTGCAGATACTATATAACAGTTGGCTTGCAAAGGCCCTACTGAAAATTTTTTAATATCTAAATCGTCTCTCATATTCCACTCACCTTAAAAGATCTTTTTTGAATCTAAAAGTATCGTTACTGGTCCATCATTTATCAAAGAAACCTGCATCATAGCTCCAAATTTTCCTGTCTTAACATGAAGTCCCGTTTTACTTAATTCATTGCACAATCTATCAAAAAGGTACAGCGCTTTTTCTGATTTGGCAGCATTCATATAATTAGGTCTCCTACCTTTTCTTGCATCGCCAAGAAGCGTAAACTGTGACACTAATAAGATTTCACCGCCAACATCAATTATAGAAAGGTTCATCTTACCTTCTTCGTCATCAAAAATCCTTAAATTGGCGATCTTATCGGATATATATTCTACATCCTCCAAGCCATCATCATTTGAAACACCCACCAAGACTACAAGTCCTTTGTTAATTTCTCCTACTATATTGTCGTCAACTGTTACGTTTCCTTGCAAAACTCTTTGAACAACAGCCCTCATGTTTTAATACCTCCAATGCTGCATTTTTCGTCATGAGTAAATTTCATGCACTTATTCTGTATACATCCGTCACACCATCAAGAGCTTTTAATTTATTCATAATTTTTTCAAGCTGCTCTTTCGATGTAATCTCTAACGTCAAATTAATTATTGCAATATTATCCCTTGTTGTTCTTGCATTTACAGCTCTTACAGAAATTTTTATATCAGCTAATATACTGGTAACATCAGTCAGTAATCCATACCTATCAATAGCCATAATCTGAATATCTGCTTGATACGCCATGTTTTTGCCTTGATCCCACTCAACTTCTATAATTCTATTTTTATCGTAAACATAATCTTTTATATTTGGACAATCCTTTCTGTGTATTGAAACTCCACGGCCTTTTGTGACATATCCTACTATTTCATCACCAGGGACAGGAGAACAACATTTCGAAAATCTAACCATGACATTGTCTTCGCCTTTTACAATTACACCCATTCCGCCAATCTTTTGCTTTTTCTTTGCTTCCAGTACAGTTGGAATTTGTCTTTTGGACTCACTTTCTACTTGCTTTAACTCTTCCTTTATGCGAGGTATTATCTGATTTAATGCAAGCCCGCCAAATCCAATTGTTGCATACAAATCTTCTTCAGAATGCATGTTTAGCTTTTTTAGAACAGATTCCATTATATCGCTTTTTAATTGGGATTGTTGTATCCCTTGTCTTTTTAACTCCCTGTAAAATATCTCCTGTCCTCGTTCGATATTTTCTTCTCTTTTTTCCTTTTTAAACCACTGCCGTATTTTATTTTTTGCTTGTGAGCTTTTTACAATCTGAAGCCAGTCTCTGCTGGGACCTCTGTCAGCATTGGTTGTCGTGAGAATCTCAACTATATCACCATTTTTAAGCTCATAATCTATTGGAACGATCTTTCCATTTACTTTAGCGCCATTTAATCTGTGGCCTATTTCGGTATGAATGCTATATGCAAAATCAATAGGCGTAGAACCGGCTGGGAGACTTATGACATCACCTTTAGGAGTAAAAACGTAAACCTCATCTGTAAACAGATCTATTTTTAAGGTCTCCATGAATTCCTTAGCATCTTTTAACTCTCTTTGCCACTCCAAAAGCTGCCGCAACCAGGAAAGCTTAGCGTCAAACTCATCTTCGTAAGATTTGCCCTCTTTATACTTCCAGTGAGCTGCAATTCCATATTCTGCTGTCCTGTGCATGTCCCAAGTTCGAATTTGTATTTCAAATGGTTCACCTTTCGGCCCAATTACAGTAGTGTGGAGAGACTGGTACATATTTGGCTTTGGCATAGCAATATAATCTTTAAATCTGCCAGGCATTGGCTTCCACAATGTATGAACAACGCCTAATGTCCCATAACAATCTTTTACAGTATTGACAATTACTCTGACAGCCATTAAGTCGTAAATCTGCTCAAAAGTCTTGTTTTGCTGCTTCATTTTTTTATAAATACTGTAAAAATGTTTAGGTCTTCCATCAACATCAGCCTTTATTCCGATTTCATTCAATTTTTCTTTTAACTTTTCAATGAGTTCCTTTATGGATTCTTCTCTCTCTTTCCTCTTCTTTGCAACCTTTTCAACGAGACTGTAATATTCATCAGGATGAAGGTATCTCAATGCTAAATCCTCCAACTCCCACTTTATCATTGACATACCTAATCTATGGGCAATAGGAGCGCATATTTCCAATGTTTCTTGTGCTTTCTCCTTTTGCTTCTCTTCGCTTAAAAATTTAAGAGTACGCATATTGTGGAGGCGATCAGCGAGCTTTATCATTATAACTCGTATATCTTTAGCCATTGCAATGAGCATTTTCCTCATATTTTCAGCCTGCTGTTCTACTTTCGATTTGTATTCTATCATGCCAAGCTTCGTCACGCCGTCTACTAAATCAGCAATTTCCTGCCCAAATTCATTTTTTATATCTTCATAAGAAATAGATGTATCTTCTATTACATCATGAAGAAGTCCACTGGCAATAGTAGATACATCAAGTTCCAGATCAGCAAGAATCATTGCAACTTCTACAGGGTGAACAATATACGGTTCTCCTGAATTTCTGTATTGTCCTTCATGAGCTTTTAGCGCATAATCATAAGCTTTTAATATTAAATTAATATCATCTTCAGATTGATCGTATTTTTTTACTCTCTCAATAATTTTTTCAATCATTATTAATGATCACCTTTTTAAAACCGACATTTTAAAACTTTATCAATGAAATGACATCATAACCTTCTAACTTTTTACGTCCATTTAAAAAAGTCAATTCTGTCAAAAACAATATACAATCGACAATACCGCCCAATTCTTCAATTAACTTCGCTGCAGCATATATTGTACCGCCAGTTGCCAATAAATCATCGACAATAATAACTCTCTGCCCTTTGCTAATAGCGTCTTTGTGTATCTCCAATGAATCCACGCCGTACTCAAGCTCGTATTGATAATTGACTGTTTCAGCAGGTAACTTCCCAGGTTTCCTAACAGGCACAAATCCCAATCCCATTTTATATGCCAATGGTGCTCCAAACAAAAAACCCCTAGCCTCTGGACCTGCAATCAAATCAGCATTTCTATCTTTTATAGCATCAGCTAACATGTCTATTGAAAACACAAACGCATCTTTATCCTTTAAAACAGGTGTTATGTCTTTAAAACCAATTCCTTCTTTCGGAAAATCCGGTATTTCCCTTATTAGTGCTTTAACATCTTCTAATGTCATGCTGTTTCCTCCTTAACATTCTTTTTCAATATTTGAAAAGCAAATTTTATAAAACTTTTTTCCACTATATACAGTTTTTGTAATAGCTGGTGATCTTTAATATTCACTTTTGAATCGACACAATTTCTCCTTAACACAAAAATATTATCACTTTCTTCTATATTAATCAATCCATTGTCTTTAAGAATTTTTAAACATATCATTGACTTTATGGAATTCAAATTAAAATAATCGTAAATTTGATCTTTTAATATCAACGTATCCGAATTTTCTTTCATGCTTACAAATATTTTAGCAAAATCACTCCTTCTGGGTACAATATTGTAGATATCATTTAAACTGCTTTTTAAGTCTTCCTTTCCAAACAAAAGGTGTACAATACTTTCTCTGCTGTTTGCTAATATATTATAAAACATTTTTGAATCGAATGGTATATCGTAAAAAACTATATTTTTAAATTTAGAAGGCAAATGCATAATTTCATCAGCATTAATGCACCACAAAACTACATTCTTTGCATCGACAATTTTATTGCTTAACTTAAAATCACAATAGTTGCAAGCGTTAAGATAATTAATAAGCTCTTTTATATGGTATCGAGTGTTTATTATGACTGCTGTACTATCGTCACTTTTAAACAATTTTGAAACATAAGATCTTTTATCATCGATATTTCGCATATCAATAAAATTATAGCTTTCTAATCCTTGAAAATCATCATAATTAAAGCTCATTAAAGTATTGTATAAATTTCTGAAAAATAATACATTTTTCTCTTTCACTAAAATATCTTTTGCTATTATCTCAAGCTTTTTCTCTCCATTCCACTCATTTATTTTGATAAAGCCTGCAATATCTAAAACATCTCCTGTGCTAATCTTGTCAAATTCGCAAGCTCTATTGAATAAAACGACATTGTACATAACATCATTTTTCTCAGCCATTATTCGAATGTGTTTGTTATCTCCAAAGAGGGAAATTTGTTTTACGACCAAATTTTTAATCGCATACATTGGCATAGGATTTCCACTGCCAAAAGGCTCTAACAAACTTATTTGATTTGCTCCATCACAATCCAATACATCATCAATAGAAGTTTCTATCTCGATTATCGGCATCATATCAAAAGAAGTTAATTTTGTATTGGCATATTCATTGAGTTTAAGTCTAAAATCATCTATTTGACCGCTATCTATAGTCAAGCCTGCAGCCATTTCATGTCCTCCAAAGTTAATCAAACAGTCACCAGCATATTTTATTGCCTCGTATATATTAAATCCTTTTATGCTTCTTCCTGAACCCTTGCAAAAACCATCACTGACACTTATTAAAATAGACGGTCTATGATATCTTTCTGTTATCCTTGAAGAAACTATCCCAATTACACCCGGATGCCAATTTTCGCTATAAAGAACAATAAACTTTTCTTTTTCTAAGTCCACATTGTTTTCAACTTGCATAATAGCTTCTTCTAATATCTTTTTCTCGATTTCTTGTCTTTTCGCATTCTCACTATTTAAATAAGCTGCTATTCTGTCAGCTTCTATAGTATCATCTGTCACTAACAAATTCACACACAATACGGCGCTTTCTAATCTTCCTGCAGCATTTAGCCTCGGAGCCAATATGAATCCAACATGGTACGTATCTATATCTCTTTCATTAAGGCCGGCAGAATCTATTAAAGCCCTTAATCCTTTGTTTTTTGTATTTCTCATCATCTTTAATCCTTCTTTTACGATCACACGATTCTCTCCAGTAAGCGGTACTATATCTGCCACCGTGCCTAAAGCCACTACATCAAGGAATTCCAATGCTTCATCCCCTAAGAGTGCCAAACAAAGCTTAAAAGTAACTCCAACTCCTGCTAATTCTCTATATGGATATGTACAATCTTTAATATGTGGATTTACGATACAATTAGCTTCTGGCAGTATATCCGGAACTTGATGATGGTCTGTAATAATAACATCAAGGCCCAGTTTTCGTGCATATTGTACTTCCTTTAATGACGCTATCCCACAATCAACGGTTATAATAAGCTTCGTTCCGGAATCGCACAATGCTTTAACAGCATCCATATTTATTCCATAACCTTCCAACAGGCGATCTGGTATATAAAAATCTGCATTTGCACCAAGCCTTCTTAAAGCCATATATAAAATTGAAGTGCTGGTTATACCATCCACATCGTAATCACCATATATCGTTATTTTGTCATTTAACCCGATATGATATTTTATGATCGAAACCGCTTTTTCTATTCCTTCCAATAAATAAGGATTATTAAGCGCGTTTAATGTTGGGTTTAAATATTCATAAACTTTTTCCAAATCATCATATCCTCTATTGACAATTGTCTGTGCGACATAAGTTTTTAAATTAAACTTATTTGCAATTTCATCAACAAGTTTATCATTTTTAGTCTTTTTTGATACCCAGTTGTATACCATCTCATTCCGTCACCTCACAAAACACATTATTTTCGCTTTTTTTCTATAAAAAGTATGTAATAGACAATCGCCATACATAATATGAACGATATTAAGTAGCCAACTAAGCCCACTGCATTGTAACCATATACTTTGTACCCACCATTTAGAGACATTATAAGTGATGAACCTATTATAAGCGACGCAGCTATAATGCTTATGATCATTTTATTTATCATTGAATTAAGGTCGTACTTCATCTTTTCAGTCTCTTCAATGTCCAATTTTACTCTTACATTGTCTTTTAATATCTTTGAAATTATCCCCTGAAGCTTTGATGGAAACTTCTTTAAATGAACGTATATCTTATGAAGGTCTTTTGCATTTTCACTCAGCGTTTTGGCAAAATTGAAATTGTTTATGTATATCTTTTTTACAAAATCTTTCGCAATATCAGATATGCTGAAGTCAGGGTCTAATTCTTTTCCAACTCCTTCAATGGTCGCCAATGATTTAAGTAACAGCGTAAACTCTGCAGGCATGATCAATTTGTACTTGTAGATGATTGAAGTTATCTTTTTAGCAGAATCATTGATATTTATATTTTTAAGAGGAGTATTGTAAAAATAGCTGATGATCCCGCTAAGATCGTACTTCAAATGCCTTATATTTACGCCATCTCTTATGGCATCCATGTCTGTTAAAATCGAAACAACTTCATCTGTATCATTGTCGACAAAAGCCTTAAAAAGCTCTACTATCATTTCCCGGTTTGACCTGTCTATATATCCTACAATGCCAAAATCTATGTATGACAGCTTTCCATCTCTTCTTATGAGGATATTGCCTGGATGGGGATCTCCATGAAAAAATCCATAGACGAATATCTGCATGAATATAGACATAGCACCGTTGTATGCTATCTTCTTTAAATCAAATCCACTATCACGCAATTTTTCTTTGTTTTTAACGCTGATTCCGTCAATGTACTCCATTGTTAAAACTTTTTTTGTCGTGTATTCCCAATATATTTTTGGTATGTAGACATACGACTCATTAATAAAGTTTTCTCTAAACTTATCTGCGTTATTGCCTTCTAAAGTATAGTCCAATTCATTTAGAAGTGACTCTGACAACTCATTTACCACATCCAAAAAATCAACAGGTGAGTCAGTAAGGCGCTCATTCAAAATTTTTGCAATCGTCTTTAAGATGATAATATCAGCCGTTATTTTTTCATATACGCCTGGCCTTTGGACTTTAACCACGACGTCATTTCCTTCCCTCGTAACCGCTTTGTAAACTTGCCCAATGGATGCAGACGCTATTGGTTCTTTATCAAAAGTCAAGAATAAATTAGAAATTTTATCTCCCAATTCATCTTCGACGATTTGGCGCATTGTATCAAACTCTACGGGCGGAACATCATCTTGAAGCTTTGATAACTCATTAATCACATCATGCGGAAGCAAATCAGGTCTTGTGCTTAATAACTGCCCCATCTTCACAAATGTAGGCCCTAACTCCTCTAAAGTAATTCGAATCCTTTCAGATAAAGCAATAGGCAAATCATTCTTACGTATATAAACAAACGGTATGCTCTTTTTCTTTGACAATACTTCGCTTATAAAGCCAAAGCCATTTTTTGTGAGTATTTTTAGTATTTCCCTATACCTTTTTATATACTTTCTCGTTGAAAAAATACTGAACAGATTCATTTCCACACCTCAATAAAAATATAGCGGCAATATACTTAAAAGTATTATGCCACTAATTAAGAAATTTACATATTCTGATTGTTCTGAATAAGCTGATCTAATTTGCTTTCCAGTTCAGCTATCCGCGCCAACAAAAGATTGTATTCTTCTCTCGTCACTAAATTTGCTTCCTTAGCCAATTGCTGAATATTCTCATAAGCCTTTTCTTTAATGACCTGCTTCTGTTTGTTTACAGAATTCAATGCACTATTTATGAAGTTGTTTTTATCTTCCGCAGTGAGTTCGCCCCGCTTTACAAGCTCTTGAGCGATCTCCTCTATCTTATCTTTTGTCAGTGAAACAGCACCAAGCCCTGCAAGAAACATCTCCTTAAGCATGTAATCACCTCCTATCATGCTTTTTGAGGTCTATTTCCTACCTTGTTTCCAACACTATTTTTTCCTTCTTTATCCTTAAATATAACCCAAAGTGGGCTTGCAATAAAAATTGAAGAATACGCACCACTTGTGATACCAATTAACAATGGTAAAGCAAAATCTTTTATAGATGAAGGGCCAAAGAAGTACATAAGTATAAGCATAAGTAAAACTGTCATGACAGTATTTATCGACCGGGTCATCGTCTCATTTACGCTGACATTTGCTATCTCTTTATAGCTGGCCTTTCTCATCAACTTAATGTTATCTCTTATCCTATCAAATATGACAATCGTATCATTTATAGAATAACCAAAAACCGTAAGTATAGCAGCCACAAAAGGTGTGTCCACAACTATCCTAAGCAACGCGTAAGCCGAAATCATTATTAATATATCATGTATCAAAGCTAAAACAGCAGCAGCACCCATCTCGAAATTAAACCTGAAGCCAATGTAAATAAGCATAAGAAGTGCAGCTACGGCAGATGCTAAAATCGTTCCAAACTGCATCTCTTTACCTATTGATGCGCTGACATTCTGTGATGACACAAGGTCTTTAACAGTGAGTTTGTACTTAGATTCTATAGCATTTATAACGGCAGTCCTCGTCTTATCGTCAAGACTTGGAGTCGTTATTGAAACATGTGTGTTATTGGGACCAATAGCTTTTACCTGTGAATCTTTAACACCATTGCTTTTTAAAATACTTGTAATTTCATTATTCATAGCAATCGTCACAGGCTTATGCATATTGAATTCAACTACAGTGCCTCCTGTAAAGTCAAGCCCCCAATTTAAGCCCATTGTAAACAAAGCAATAAGCCCTGCCAATATTATTATGCCGGATATAGTAAACCAAACTTTGGTTTTACCTATGACGTCAATATTCCACTTAATGTTATTCCATCTCATAGTTTTCGCCTCCTTATGCACCGTATACTCTGATATTCTTAGTGAATTCTGTTTCAACAATCGACTTAAGTAAGAACCTTGAAACAGTTATTGCAGTAAACATACTTGCGATAACACCGATTATAAGCGTCAATGCAAACCCTTTTACAGTTCCTGCACCCATGAAGAACAAGACAAATGCAGCAATAAGTGTTGTGATGTTTGAATCAAATACTGCCACAAATGCTTTTCTGAATCCGGCATCTAAGGAAGCTCTTATAGATTTTCCTGCTCTCATCTCTTCTTTCATTCTTTCAAAAATGATTATATTAGCGTCAACCGCCATACCTATTGACAAAAGCATACCAGCAATGCCAGGCAAGTCCAACGTAACATGCAACAATGCGTATACGATAAAGTTTATTAAAATGTATATACCAAGAGCTATATCTGCTATCAATCCAGGCAGCCTATAGAAAGCTATCATAAACAATAAAACTATTAAGAGTCCATACATACCCGCTTCTTCACTGGCTTTTAATGCACTTGGTCCTAATGTAGCACCAACAGAGCTGTATTCAACCTGTTTCAGCGTCACCGGAAGTGCTCCACCTCTTATAAGGTTTGCCAAATTTTTTGCTTCGTTAAAATCTTTCATTCCATTTATAACCGCTTTGCCATCAGGAATCTGCTCTTGTACTACTGGCGCAGATATTGTCTTGTCGTCAAGAACTATTGCTATTTGCTTGCCTACAAACTTCGCTGTCGCATCTGCAAAAGCTTTCGCACCCTTGCTGTTTAAATCAAGTGTAACAACTGGCTCCTGTACACCGGCCTGAGTCGTTTGATAAACTGCTTTTGAGTCTTTAACATCCGCACCTGTCAATATAACTTTGCCATCAGGCCCTATAAATTTAAGCTGTGCTGTCTGTCCTAAGTAAGAAATAACTTGATCAGGATCGTTAACACCCGGAATCTCTATCCTTATCCTATTGGATCCTTGTTGAACTATAAGCGGTTGTGATACGCCTAAAGCATCTACTCTGTTTCTTATTATAGAGATCGCCCTTGTCATAGCGTCCTGTGAAACATTCCCTTGTGCCTGTTCCAAGACGTAGACACCACCTCTTAAGTCAAGTCCCAGCCTTATACTGTCTTGAACTGGCTTAATCGAATAATTTCCGGCATTTACACCATAAAAAGCAACATACGCTACTATTATGGCAAGCACGATTACTGATAAAAATTTTGCCAATCCTCTCGATTTCATCATTATCCCCTTTCTTTTGTTCGCTACGTTTTATTATATTACTTTTATTGTAAACGGTCAATTATCAAATTACCATGGCTTACTATTTTTCGTAAATATCATTTTCTTTTAACATTTCATAAGCTTTGATTGCTATAGCACACTCAAATCTCTTTTTTTGCATCTCACAAGATAGTTCGTATGGTTTATTTATGTCCCCATTTATATTATAATTGTTGGCAAAGCATCCACCGCTGCAGTAAAATCTTGCCCAACATTTACTACATTCTTCTCTTTTATATATATCGCTTTCCATGAATTTCTCTTGTAGCTCTTTGTTTTCAATTCCTGTGTCAACACTACCTAATTTAAAAGATTCATTCCCCACAAACTGATGGCATGGGTATATTTCACCATCAGGAGTTACAGCCGCATATTCAAACCCGGCACCACAACCCTGAAGCCTTTTTTTGATGCAAGGACCATTATCTAAACTTATTTTAAAATGATAGAATGAAAAAGGTCTGCCATCCTCAATTCTCTCTACATACTTTTCTGCAAGCTTGTCATACTCTCTTAAAATCTTTTCTAAATGTTCTTGCTTTAATGTGTAATCTGTATCTTCTTTTTCCACTACAGGTTCTACTGAGATCTCCTTTATTCCCATATCGGCTAAATGCAGTACATCTTTGGAAAAATCAAGATTTTTAGCCGTAAAGGTTCCTCTTACGTAATGCTCTTTATCGCCTCTTTTTAAAACAAAGTTTTTAATTTTGGGGAAAATCACATCGTATGAACCACTGCCATCAATCCTTTTTCTCATGGCATCATTTATATCTTTTCTGCCATCGAGGCTTAATACGACGTTGGAGAAATTCTCATTTATGTATGTGGCTTTCTCTTCATCTAATAATACACCATTCGTAGTTATAGTGTATTTAATAGTCTTTCCATATTTTTTTGCTTCTTCTCTTCCGTAATCAACCAATTTTTTTACAACATCAAAGTTTAAAAGCGGCTCTCCTCCAAAAAAATCCACTTCTACGATCTTCCTGTTTCCTGAATTTTTTATTAAAAAATCTATAGCTTTTTTGCCTACTTCGTACGGCATCAACTTCCTGCCGCCCTTAAAATCGCCAGTTGACGCAAAACAGTAACTACATCTTAAATTGCAATCATGTGCCACATTAAGGCAAATAGCTTTTATCACAGAATCTTTTCTGCTTACATCTATATCCTTGTACACATCTTCGGAATAAAGAAGACCTTTTTGACGGAGAGACTCTATTTCATCGTACGCTTCTTTAATATCCGATTCAGCGTATTTATCTTTTAATAGATCACATATCGTATCAAAGTCATTATCTAAATATAAATCCAACAATTCATAAGTTAAATCATCCACAACGTGTATTGCTCCGCTGACAGGATCTAATACGATATTCATTCCTAATTGTCTAAATTTATGTATTATGCTATGCATCTTAACCTCCTATACATTTTAAATGGCAGTAACATATCATTACTGCCACTTGCCTATGTAAATTAATTTTGGCACTCCTGATTTGCAACAGTGCACGAAGTCTTGCAAGCAGATTGACATGATGCCTGACATTCTCCACAACCAGGTTTTTTCAGGCTATCTTTCAATGATGTTCTGTTGATTGTTACAATATGTCTCATTTTCATACCTCCTCTTCCTTTTTGATTATAACATATAATTCACGACAATAAAAGCTATAGATTTATGCCTATCATGCCACCTATAGCACCTAAAACAATTCCCCAAATAAGCTTTAAAGCTATTCCAGCATTTATTCCAGCTTCTTTTACAAAATAAACTCCCAAAAACAGCATAAGGAGAACATAGAGAAGACCTGCCAAGCCACCGTTTAACCAACCTTTGCTTTTTGTATTGCGGGCAGCTATAGCACCAGATAATACTATGCCAATTATTGTTATAAGCATTGTAAGCGTAGGAAGCGTCAATTCTGAAAGCGGTGTATATGTCAATACCAACGCATAAATTATAAAAAATAGAAGCGTAATTATATAGCTTATTAGCAATCCAACTATTATACCAGGTATATTTAATACCTTGTCGTTGTAATTTTGAGTTCTGCTTTTCATTAAAGCACCTCCCTTTTTTCATCAGTAAATTTTATGCTTGTAAAAAAGACAATATTACATCTTATTAAAGCAAAAAAATGCGGTTTCCCGCATCTTTTTATTTGTTTTCGCTTTGTGAACTTAATACTTTTCCTACAGACCATTTGGCTATCTTTAATTTGACTTTATCAGCGCCTACTTCAATTGTAATCGCATCGTCTTTTATGTTTAATATCTTGCCATAGATACCGCTTTTTGTAAGAATCTCGTCACCAGGTTTTAATGCATCAATCATAGCTTTCTCTTTCTTTTCCCTTCTCTGCTGTGGCAATATCAATAAAAAGTAAAAAATTGCCATAAAAATTACAATTTCGCCAATTAAATAAATCGTTTGAGCGTTCATTTTATTCCTCCTTGTACCCGTATTTTTTATAAAATTGTGATTTAAATTCAAGCAGCTTGTCTTGCTTAATTGCCTCTCTAATGCCTTCCATAAGTCTTGTCAAAAATCTTAAATTATGTATTGTTGCAAGCCTTGCTGCTAAAATTTCATTAGCTTTAAAAAGGTGCCTTATGTATGCCCTTGAAAAGTTTTTACATGTATAGCAATCACATTCGGCATCTAATGGAATAAACTCTTCAGCATGTGGAGCATCTCTTACTATAAGCCTACCTGTGCTGGTTAGAACTGTTCCATTTCTCGCTATACGTGTAGGCAAAACACAATCAAACATATCGACTCCTCTTATTACCCCTTCTATCAAATCATCTGGACTTCCAACCCCCATCAGATATCGAGGTTTGTCTTGAGGAAGAAAATCTGTCGTTAGATCTACCACATGATACATCAATTGTTTTTCTTCGCCAACGCTTAATCCACCTATAGAATATCCCGGAAAATCCATATCAACCAATCTATTGGCACATTCTTTTCTCAAGTCATCGTAAGTACCACCTTGCACAATGCCAAAAAGCGCTTGCTTGTCCGTATTTTTATGTGCCTCTTTCCCTCTTTTAGCCCATCTTAGTGTCAGCTCCATAGAATTTTTTACATAACCATAATCAGCGGGATATGGCGCACACTCGTCAAAAGACATTATAATGTCTGCACCTAATGCATTTTCTATCTCTATCACTTTTTCTGGCGTCAAAAAATGCCTTGAACCGTCTATATGTGAACGAAATTCGACTCCTTCTTCCGTGATTTTCCTAAGTGGTCCTAAGCTAAACACTTGAAATCCACCGCTGTCAGTCAGTATAGCTCTATCCCAATTCATAAACTTATGCAATCCGCCAGCTTTTTTAATAAGCTCATGTCCCGGCCTTAAATATAAATGATATGTATTGCTCAATATTATATTAGCCCCAATTTCTTTAAGTTCCTCAGGAGTCATGGCCTTCACAGTTGCTTGAGTGCCAACTGGCATAAAAACAGGCGTCTCAATATCCCCATGTGGAGTGTGAAGCACTCCCAGTCTTGCTTTTGTATTTTTTTCTCTTTTTAATAAGTCGTATTTTATAGCCGTCATCGTTTCCTCCTAATCAAATAATCAGCATAGCATCGCCAAAACTATAAAATCTATATTTATTTTCTATGGCAGTCTTGTAGGCATTCATGACATTCTCCTTTCCAGCAAATGCAGAGATCATCATGATAAGCGTTGATTCAGGCAAATGAAAATTTGTTATTATGCCATCTATTGCTTTATACTTATATCCAGGATAAATATAAATGTCAGTCCACCCACTGCCAGCATGAATAATTCCATCATCGTCGGCAACAGTCTCTAAAGTTCGAGTAGATGTAGTGCCGACTGATATTATCCTGCCACCTGCCTTTCTGGCAGCATTAATCGCATCCGCTGCATCTTCATTTACAATATAAAATTCAGAGTGCATCTTATGGTTCTCAATTACTTCCTCTTTGACAGGTCTAAATGTGCCCAGTCCTACATGAAGCGTTATGAAAACCGTCTTAACTCCAAATTCTCTTATTTTATCTAAAAGCTCATTTGTAAAGTGAAGGCCAGCAGTAGGAGCTGCAGCAGAACCTTCATGTTTTGCGTACACTGTCTGATACATGTTTTTATCTTTCAATTTTTTCTTTATGTATGGCGGTATAGGCATCTCCCCTAGTTTATCAAGCACTTCCTCAAAAACACCTTCATAGCTAAATCTCACAATTCTCCCGCCAGCATCTGTATCTGATAGTATTAAAGCTTTCAGTTCTCCATTGCCAAAAATAAACTTAGAACCTATTTTAGCTCTCCGCCCTGGTTTTACTAATATTTCCCACTCATCAATTCCAAGCCTTTTTAAAAGAACAAATTCTATTTTCCCCCCGGTATCCTCTCTAACGCCGTATAATCTTGCCGGTATGACCTTTGTATCATTTAAAACAAGAACATCATTCGGTTTCAAATAGGTTAATATATTTTTAAAAATATCATGCTTTATTTCACCTGTAGCTTTATTTAAAACCATCAATCTTGATTCATCGCGATTTTGAAGAGGTTCTTGTGCGATAAGCTCTTCAGGTAAATCGTAGTAAAATTCGTGCAAATTCATAATAATGCCTCCAAATTTCTGCGTAAATTTTATAAAGCCTTATTGTTTATTGTATCATAAACATCGATTCCTTTATAGTAGTATTTTAATATGTCTATATAATTATACCCATGATCTGCCATTCCACGAGCTCCATATTGGCTCAGCCCAACGCCATGTCCGTATCCACTGCCATTTATAGTAAATATAGTAGACGATCCATTTTGGCTGGTAATTTTAACCGTTTTGCTTTGTCCTAAAATGTACAAATTGTTGTTGCCAACAGTCTTTTGCCCACTCGCAGACATGACTGTTAAGCCAGACAATGATTTACTTACAACGCCCTGTTGTGACTGAATATAAACAGTATTGCTATTTGAAGCACTGCCATTCCCACTTATTGTTATCATATTGCTTTTAAGTCCAAAAAAATTTCTTATATCATTTTTATTTAAAACATAATTACCTTTATCTCCATAAATCGTTACCTGTATAGCCCTGCCAGTCCAACTCTTGCTGGTAACTTGAATATTTCTGATATTGCCTATATCAATGCCACTGTCTTTTAATTTCTGTGCAACAGAATCGGCAGTGACACTTACAGTCCAATTGTCAAGGGCTTCATTGTACCCGAAGACATACTTATCTTCAACGCCTCTTAAGTAGGGAACGCTATTTGTATAGACATTTTCACTATCTTCTGTATAACCGCCACTATGTGAATGGAATATGGCTTCTATAGGCTGACCATTGTATATTGCTATTACTCCTTTTGTATCATCAACAGCCTTATTTGCATTTGGATTTTCTCCATCGTACCCGTTGTATGCTTGGCAGCTTACATCATTTGTTAAATCAAATCCATATTTGCTGTATTTCCCAATATTGTACACCGCATAAGTTCTTGCCGCTACAGCCTGTGCTTTTAAAGCTTCTATATTCCATGAGGCAGGCATTTCTGCAGGAACAACGCCATACAAATACTCCTCCAGTGGCAAAACGTTTATCGCAGTCATGTCGCTATTTTGTTGCCTTATGAATTCAAAGTACCCTCTGTATCTTTTTCCATTAATAGATACTGGCCCATCACCAGATGTATCCATAAGGTAAAACTGATTACTTGCTGTATATAGAAATACAGATTTTCCATTTTGAACTATTAATATATGATTGTTTGGAGATACCAACTTAACATCCGAAAATTTAGATTTAAGGCTATTCATTGCTGAGTTTGCATCAGACTGGCTTGAATACGGTCCAATGTAAATATGATAATTGCCATCATATCCCACAACTGAATTTGAAACGTCAGAACTTAATTTTGTTTGTTGTCCGTCCGCCGTCGCTTGATCAGGAAAATTGCCTTCTTGCAAGTAAAAGTTGTCATCTTTTATTACCTGAACATTGTTATATGAAATATTGTATATTGCTTTTACATTGCCAGTACCATCGTCTACGCCTACTTTGAATCCGCTTGAAGAAACTATTGAATAAGACGGCAACGAATTAGAAGCATAAAAAAGCCCTATTTTTATCAAAGACGACATATTTACACTGGCGTTTACATAGCTTACAGTACTCATCAAAACAAGTGTAAAAAGTAAGAAAAATGAAATAAACTTTTTAAACCTCACAATCATGACCCCTTTACGTTTATTTTCTAAAAAGCCATAGTATCAAAGTCAAAACAACGCTTAAAATTATTGACGACATCAATGGAAAGTAAAAAGTAAAATTGCCTTTCTTAAAAACAATATCACCAGGCAAATGTCCAATTCCGAACTTTCCACCAAAAAATAATATTACACCAACTATTGTAAGCACTATGCCTATGCCCATCAACACTTTTCCAAATTCTTGAAACATATTGATCCCTCACTCAGGTAAGCTGTAATTGAGATACTCATAAGCCAATTTTGTCGCTATCCTACCCCTTGGAGTCCTGTTTAAAAATCCAATCTGCATCAAATATGGTTCATAAACATCTTCAATAGTATCGCTTTCTTCACCAATTGAAGCTGCAATAGTGTCAATGCCGACAGGCCCTCCAGAAAATTTCTCGATGATAGATTTTAACATTTTTCTATCTATATACTCAAGTCCCATATCATCTACCCCTAACATATCAAGGGCATCTTTTGCTATATGAAAATCAATAAAGCCATTGCCCTTCACTTGAGCAAAATCTCTCACTCTCTTTAAAAGCCTATTGGCTATCCTTGGCGTTCCCCTGGAACGGCGACCCAGCTCATAAGCAGCCTCATCGTTGATGCCTATATTCAATATGGCTGATGACCTTTTTATGATCTCACTTAATTCCTCAACAGAATAAAACTCCAACCTCATGATTACACCAAATCTGTCCCTTAGAGGAGAAGTCATCAATCCAGCCCTTGTCGTCGCTCCTATAAGAGTAAAATGTGGCAAATCGAGCCGCAGCGATCTTGCACTTGGTCCTTTTCCAATTATTATATCTAATTCAAAGTCTTCCATAGCTGGATATAAAATTTCTTCCACACTTCTATTAAGCCTGTGTATTTCATCAATAAAAAGAATATCATTTTCTTGTAGGTTAGTAAGTATCGCTGCTAAATCTCCTGCTCTTTCTATGGCTGGTCCCGAAGTTATTCTAATGCCAACACCCATCTCATTTGATATAATGTTGGCAAGTGTAGTTTTGCCAAGACCAGGTGGTCCAAAAAGCAGTACATGGTCTAATGGTTCACTTCTCATCTTAGCTGCCTCTATGTAAATTTTTAGTTCCTCTTTAATCTTCATCTGTCCTATGTATTCAGACAATCTTTTTGGCCGTAAAGAATACTCGGAGGCGTCTTCCGGCGTAAAATTCTGCGTTAAAATCCTCTCCTCCATTTTATCACCTTATTTCATAAGCTTTTTCAATGCCTCTTTTAAAGCAGACTCTAAATTTGAACAGTCCACTCCCTCTAATGCTTTTATAGACTCTTGTTTTGTATATCCAAGTGATAACAGCGCATCAACCACATCATTTGACAAATCATCAAGTTTTACATCATGAGCAAATGTTAACTTGTCTTTAAGCTCCAATATAATCCGCTGTGCAGTTTTTTTACCAATGCCTGGTGACTTTTCTATAGCCTTTGAATCGCTGTTTCTTATGGCATCATAAAAACTTTCAATGGAAATTGTCGACAATATTGAAACTGCTGCTTTAGGTCCAACACCATTTACAGCTATCAATTTTTTAAAAATCTCCACTTCATTTGTCGTCAAAAATCCATAAAGTTGAAATCCATCCTCTTTAACATGCATGTATGTATAAAGCTTAATTATCTCACTTGTATTTGTCAACTGACTTAAAGTGCTCCTTGGCACTATTATTTTAAAACCTATGCCAAGCGTTTCAATAACAACGTAGTCAATGCCTTTTTCAACAATATGACCCTTTATGTAATCTATCATTTTAATGACCCCAATTTCGCATTCAAAATATTGCTGTTGCTGTGGCAAAGTGCAACTGCCAGCGCGTCGGCAACATCATCTGGTTTTGGTATCTCATCTAACCTTAAGATTGCCTTTACCATATTCTGAACTTGCTTTTTTTCAGCTCTCCCGTAACCTACTACAGATTGTTTTACTTGCAATGGAGTATATTCAAACACTTGTATTCCACAATTTACTGCAGCTAAAATAGCCACGCCTCTTGCTTCACCTATAGTTATGACAGTTTTAGCATTCTTGTTAAAAAAAAGCTCTTCAATGGCCATCACATCAGGCCTATACTTTTCAATCAGAGACTTTATACCATCGTACACATCTTTAAGCCTCAAACTTTTTTCGGCTCCAACTGGCGTTGTAATAGCCCCGTACTCCAAAACCTTAAATTTTCCGCCATTGTCATCAATTATTCCATAGCCCATAATTGCAATTCCAGGATCAATACCAATAATTCTCATCAAATTCCTCCTCGTATACTATTTTAACATCTACATCGTACATAGACAAGAAAAAACTCCCTAAAATATCGGGAGTTTAGCTGCTTAAATTTGCAAGTATTGAGTACGCTTCATCCGCATCTTTCACAACAATGTTGTTTAAAATCCTCTCTTTATCGTTTGGATTTAAATTATTTACCAAAATGTCCGTCTTTTCCACAAGGGTTTTCCCACCATTTCCATCTGATTTATATAATGACACATACCCATTCAAGCTGGAAATTATGTAATAACCTGGTGGAAAACCATCTTCTTCTTTGTAAAGTATCACTTCTTCACTGTCAAATTTTTTAATACTCCATCCATTATAAATTTTCGCAATTTCGTCTTTGCTTTTGCCAGCAATCGAAACACCTATTTTCTGTTCTTCCTTTATTATATCTCCATTTCCTTTATATAACGTCTCGAAAATCAATTTTCCATTTGGGCTGACACTGCTATTTGTAAGAATGCTATTGACTTTTGTATTGGTATATTGCGGCATTTTTGAAGAATGATTGTAATATCTTATATAATACAAGTATCCTGCTAAAAAAATTGCAACAAAAATCAATACAATAGGTATAATTTTCCTTATAAAATATTTCATACAATAATTACCTACCTTCACCATTACAATTTAACTTTTTTGTAATTATACCCAATAAAAAATTTTTTATACTAAAATTTTTTGAAGGATTTTGTAAAATTATATCGAATATTATCATTTGAAAGGAGTTGATTAATATAATATGCTAAATCAAATTGTTATATTCAAATTAAACGACGAGGAATTTTGCGTAGATATAATGGATGTATTAGAGATAATCCGTATGCAGTCAATAACAAAAGTACCTGATGTGCCAAGCTTTGTAGAAGGCATTATCAATCTAAGGGGCATAGTAATACCAATCATAGATCTTAAGAAAAGACTAAACATGAAACTTACAGAATACGACGATGACACAAGAATAATAATCATTAAGATCAATGAAAAATCTGTTGGATTTATCGTTGACTCTGTGACAGAAGTATTGCACGTAGAGCCTGAATCTATAAAAGAAGCACCAGATATCATAGCAGGAATAGGAAAAGAATACATAGAATCAGTAGTAAGCTATGACGAACGCCTGATTATAAACTTAAATTTAGAAAAAATACTGACAGAAAAAGAAAAAAAGGAGATAGAAGAAATGTAATCATTTCTTCTACTCCTCATCATCTGGCATATCGACGTTATGATATACTTCTTGCACATCATCATTTTCTTCCAACTTTTCTATGAATTTTTCAAATTTTTCATAATCGCTATCAGAAAGTTTTACCCTGTTTTGCGGAATCATCGTTATTTCAGCGGAAGACACGACATATCCAGCCTTATTTATTGCATCTTTAACAGCTTGAAAGTTAGAAGGATCCGTCAAAATCTCATATTCATCGCCATCAGATGAAAAATCGTCAGCTCCTGCATCTATTGCAACCATTGCCAATTCATCTTCATCGATATTATCACTCTTTTCCACCGTTATAATGCCTTTTTTGTCAAACATCCAAGCGACGCATCCAGTTGAACCTAAGCTTCCACCGCTTCTATCAAATATATGCCTTATATCTCCAGCAGTCCTATTCTTGTTATCTGTCAAAGCCTCTACTATTATTGCAGAACCTGCAGGTCCATATCCTTCATAAACGACTTCCTCCAGATTACCACCGCTTAACTCTCCAGTGCCTTTCTTTATAGCCCTCTGTATGTTCTCGTTTGGAAGATTATTAGCTTTCGCTTTTTCTATAGCATCCCTTAATTTGCTGTTAGTCTCAGGATCACCGCCTTCTTTCGCCGCCATTATTATGTCTTTTGTAAGTTTTGTAAATATTTTCCCTTTCTGCGCATCCATCTTTTCTTTTTTGTGCTTTATATTAGCCCATTTTGAATGTCCAGACATAAAAATAAACCTCCTTTACTTTGTGCCAAAATTATTTTATCAAAAAAAGCCTCATAAGTAAATTTAAAATCGCATCAAAAAATCAGTCATATCATTAAGACTAACACATAAAAATTTTAAACCTATACATATCTTATGTCAATTATGCAAGAATAATATAATAAAAAGTTTAAGGTGATATTGATGAAATGAAAAGATATGTAAAATTAATACTCATTGGCTTTATGACTGGAGTTTTAAATGGACTATTTGGAGCTGGCGGTGGAACTATCATCGTACCTTTTATGGTTTTTTTGCTTGGAATCGAAGACCATAAAGCACATGCGACAGCGATATCAATAATTCTTCCACTGACGATTTTTAGCTCTATCATATACATTAAAAGCGGCATATTCAACTTGCCGATAACTTTAAATGTTACACTGGGCAGTGTAGTAGGCGGTCTTTTAGGTGCATCTATCTTAAATAAAGTACCTATAAAGTATTTGCGAAAAATATTTGGAATAATAATGATTGCTGCGTCTATAAGGATTTTATTGACTAAATAAATTCGAAAGGGATACAATGCAATGAAATTATTTATAATAGGTTTTTTATCTGGTATCATTGGAGGTATGGGTATTGGCGGTGGAACAATTTTAATCCCAAGTTTGACGATTTTTGCAAATATTGAGCAACACATGGCTCAAAGTGTAAATTTGTTATCATTCATTCCGACAGCCACCATCGCACTCCTATATCATTTAAAGCAAAAAAATGTAGTTTTAAATATTATTTTAAATATAATATTAAGCGGTTTAGTGGGAAGTCTTATCGGCTCATATATATCAATTTACATCAATTCATACATGTTAAAAAGGCTATTTGCGGTATTCCTATTTATCATGGGAATTTACGAAATAATATCAAAGCAAAAGATAGGTGAAAAACAAGATGAAAAAGCGCAAAATAAAAAAATCAAGTAAAAAATTTAAAATAAATAGATCTAAACTGGAAGTATGCGAAAACTATTATGTTACAAATGACATCAATTGGGATGGCAGAGGCGAAACTTGATTATTTTCGCCTATCTGTCTCCATCATTACACACGTATTGTAAACAACATTAAGTCCTAAATTGTTAGCTTTTTCAATCAGTTCATCGCTTTCAGCTCCCGGCTGAAACCAAATAATATCCACACCGAGTTTTGCCGCTTCTTCAACAAAAGCATCACCTATTTTAGGTGATACAACCATATCAACAACCTCAGGAACAACTGGCAGCTTTGATAATGATTCGTAGCACTTATCACCATCAACACTTTCATAATTAGGGTTAACAGGATAAACAGTATAACCTTCCAACTTTAAATTTTTGTATATCTTGTACCCAAACTTATTTTTTCTATCTGTAGCACCTACAACAGCCCATACCTTTCTCTTTAGAGCTTCTTCAACATAATCCATTTTATCACACCTTTCAAATTATCTTATCATTAGATACTTATTTGTCCTCTCTTGGCATTTTCCGTTTATATATGACATTTCATCAATAGGTTTGACAAGTAAAACAGATGTATGGGAATGTTTTCTTTTGGCTCTCGGCATTCTATTGCCGCTTTCAAAAGCGTCTATTATATTTTTAGCTTTAAAGTACCTTGTAACAGTTATTTCTTTTGAATTGCCTAAATGACCACATGAAATCAAGACTTTGTAATAATTCATTTAATGCACCCCCAGAATATGTGGCAATTCAAATTGATTTTATTAAATTCTATACAAGGTACAAAATGATTATTCTAAATATTTATCACCCGTTTTATAGAGATATAAATCATTTCCTTCTTTAATGATAGATTTTGCGTTTGTCAAATTTATAATATGCTTTATAAAATCATCTCTTTCATCATATTTAACGTACACAGTCAATGTAACCTTGTCAGTGTATTCGATATTTTTAATTATATAATTATTTTTCAACAACTCGTTTTGTACTGTGCCAAATATAGTGTAATCTACAGTTATGTACAAGCTTTTAAACAGGATCTTTTCAACGATAGTTGCAGCCTCAAGCCCTAACTTTGCGCTCTTTACATAAGCCCTTATTAAGCCACCAGCACCAAGCAGTATACCTCCAAAATACCTTGTCACAACAACAGCTACATTTTTTAATCCTTCACTCTTTATAACATTTAAAACAGGTACGCCGGCTGTGCCAGAAGGCTCCCCATCATCGCTATACCTCTGTACCTCATCCCTTTCTCCTAAAATATAAGCATACACATTGTGAGTAGCATCCCTATGAGCACTTTTTATACTATTTACAAACTCGATTGCTTCATCTTCGTTTTGTACAGGTTTTGCGTGTCCTATAAACCGCGATCGCTTTATTTCTACTTCTTTACATCCATATTTATATATCGTTTTATAAGTATAGAGCAAACTACCACCTCGTAATAAATTATACCAAACTTTTGCATAAAAATAAAAGCCATAAGGCTTTTATTTTTATGCAATAACCTTGTTTAAAGATTTGTACTTGTAATAAGAAACGTTTACTAAAGCCCTGTCCTGACTATAAGTTATAAGTTCCAAAGCCTTCTCAATTGGGTAAAAGCCGCCGTCTGAAAAGCCATCTTCACTGCTAATATTGAATTCTCGATCATCTGTAGACATTAAATACCATGTGATTTTATTGTAGACAGGACGTTGACGTGTAACAGAATAGAATTCGTAACTAGTTTCACCAGCAGTAGACAGGACATTCAAAGATTTTAAGCCGGTTTCAGCCCGTACTCTCCTTAATGCTGCATCAACAGACAGTTCATTGTTTCTAATTGCGCCTTTAGGCAATACCCACTCATTTTTTTCATTCTTTAGGAGAAATACCTCATCTCCCCTAAATACAACTCCACCAGAGCATTCTCTTATTAACATATATAAGCCCCCTAAGCTTTTTATATTTATTGTGATTTAATCACAATATTTGCTTATTATATAATATTCTTTATAAACTCTTAAATTCCTTCTAAAATTTTATTTTTAATTTTATTTTATTATTTCCACAATAAAAGAAAATTATGTATAAATTTATCTTCGTTTCTAAAAATGGTTAAAAGTCTTAGAATAATTAATATAGATTCAATCAAAAATATATTTGAAAGGAGCGATTTGAATGCATATTATATACCACTGTTACGGAGGAACTCATACATCGGTTATAGCTTCTTACATCCATATTGGGATGCTGCCAACAGATAAAATTCCTTCAAAATCAGAAATTGAAGGAATTCCTATGTTTGACAGATTAAATGGTCAAAATGATACAGGTCATATAGTCTTAATAGGTACAGATGAATATGGCAACAACGTATATTCTTTAGGCGTAAAAAATGGAAAAAAACTCGTGGAGCCAGCTTTAAAAGATCTATATTATCATTTATTCAATACAAATGATGGTTTGCTTATTATTGATACATCATCTGCTACAAACTGGATAATGAAAATAGGTGGTTTCACGTCCATAGCTTTGAAAATGCCTGTAATAGGAAGACCTCTTGTATCATATGGAGTGACAAAAGCATACAAAAACATAGTTCAGATTGTAAAAAATGTAAAAGCACAAGAAAGTGCTGAATATAACGCTATCAAGAGACAATAAAATCTTTCAACACATTTCTCTCCATCGCACTTACTTGTGCTTTTATCTTGATTCCTTTTTCATCATACTCCTCTTTTAAAATTTTAGAGTTTTTCTTCAAAAACAAGTATTCATTACTATTTGCGTAAGAAAAATAGAAATCTAAAATAAACAAATCACTGTATGCAAATCTGTCAACCGCCTTTAACAATTCATCAATCCCAATTCTTTCTTTAGCAGAAATATATACACTATCACCTTTGTTTTCAGGCACCTTATCCAAAAGATCGGATTTGTTGTAAACATTTATCTTAGGCTTATTAATGACATCAAGATCTTTAAGAACACCCTCAACTACACCGATTTTATGCATTACATCTTTTGCAGATATATCTATAACATGAAGTAAAACATCTGCATATTTTAGCTCCTCCAATGTAGACTTAAAAGCTTCCACTAAATCATGTGGAAGTTTTCTTATAAATCCAACTGTATCAATCAAAACAATTTCTCGCCCAGATGGCAAAACAAGTTTCCTTGCTGTTGGATCAAGCGTAGCAAAAAGCTTATCTTCAGCATAGACTGAAGCATTTGTAAGTACATTCATCAATGTAGATTTGCCAGCATTTGTGTATCCTATTATGGCTACAACAGGAACTTCATTTTTTCTCCTTCTCCCTCTTAAAAGCTCTCTGTGTCTTCTTAAATCATCTATTTTTGCTTCGATCGCTCTTATTCGCTCCTTAATATGTCGCCTATCTGTCTCAAGTTTTGTCTCACCGGGACCTCTTGTCCCTATACCACCACCTAACCTCGATAAATCATTTCCGATTCCTTGAAGTCTCGGCAATCTGTACTTCAATTGAGCAAGTTCAACTTGAAGTATACCCTCTGCCGACTTTGCTCTTTTCGCAAAAATGTCTAGAATAAGACCTGTCCTATCGATTACTTTTTTATTCACAACATCTTCGATATTTTTAATCTGGATACCCGTAAGCTCATCATTAACAATTATCATACTAACATCATTATTTTCAATGAATTCTTTTAATTCCATAAGCTTGCCTTTACCTATATAACTTGTCCTATCTATGTTCGTTCTTGATTGTGTCATTACACCTACAACTTCTGCACCGGCTGTCTCTGCCAGCTCTTTTAATTCGTCCATGCTTTCATTATCATCATCATTTATAATTACTCCCACTAATACTGCCTTTTCCTTGCTATCATTTATTTCATTGCCCATAAAATTCACTCCACACATGTATTCGATACATATATATTATCCTGTCTTAACAAAATAATCAACATTTTTAAATTAGGTATTGAAATTTTAGTTTTTATATGATAATATATCTAATGTGACGTGCCGAAGTGGTGAAACTGGCAGACGCGCTGGACTCAAAATCCAGTGGTAGCGATACCGTGTGGGTTCGAGTCCCACCTTCGGCACCAAAGATAAGCCAATAATTTTATTTTATTAAGATAAAAAAAGTCTTTATATAATAACAAAGAAATTTAAAGGTTGCTGTTTTACGCATCATAAAAGAGCAGGATGTAGGGATCCTGCTCTTCTGATTTTGCTACATTATTATTCATTAGTTTTTTCTAACAAGTTGAAGATTAGCTGTACCATTATACTTAGTATCAAGTACATATATATCAAGGATGTATTTTTCTTTCGATATATCCTTTTTAATTACTTTGGGTTCAGTAGTAGTGCTGGAAATCTCAAGGTAATATGAAAGATAATTTAAATCAGGATTATATCCATAAACAACAACAAGAGTTTCATATTGCTGAAATTGATAAACCCATACCAAATCTCTTTGCTTTATTGATGCTACTGATCCTCCAAAGTATTTTCCACCTCTAAACAAATCTAAATAAATATTTTCTCCATCTTGTCCGAGAAAACCTGAAAAATGCTTGTTTGTCTTTTGCACTTTGATACTATAATTGGGTTTATTTGAGTATTTATCTCTTAAGAATTCTTCAGGATTTACTGTTTTTGCAAAAAAATATTTGCCTACAATTATTGATAACACGATAGCTACTACTAATAAACCAATTAGTCTAATAATATTCTTATTCTTTTTCAAAGCATCACCTCTATTATTTCCTATATATCTAAGCAATATATACCGTTAATATATTAGAGAACTGGCAATTTGCCAAGATGCACTGGAATTAGTCAATGTAATGCCAACATCAGTTAGTGAAATATTAAATGAAGGAACAGTCTCTGCCCATGTGTGAACATATTTGCTAACCCACTTACGTGTGCCAGAACTATTATCATTACGACCATTGCTTGCTAATATTACTTCTCCAGATTCCTCACCAAAACCCCAAACAACACTGGAATAGGCTTCGTCCTTCTTATAAGGTCCAGAACAATCACCAAAAACGGTTGAAGAAGTCAAAACATATCCATTTGGCCATGTAATAGTCATAAAGTCGTCATTATCATTTGCAGGACCATTGCTGCCATACTGTCCACCATTCCATTTCCCTATTGATTCAGCAAATAATGCTGTAGGATCATAGTTATCATATCCAACTAAAGTGTATAATGTAAAATTTCCTTTCACTGTTGGAGTTCCAGATGCAGCATTTGGACTTGCAATATTACCCAACATCTTCTATTGTCATAGGCACAACACCGGTTTTATTGTTAGGATCTTTTGTATCTTTTAAGTAAACTTTTGTCCAACCTATAGCAACTGGTGTTTTACCTTCACCCATATATTTAGAGAGAATGTCTTGTATATCTGGATCATCTAATTTCTGCGATAATTTCTGGGATTGCTCCATATTAGTGCTTTTCTGAATTTCGATTCGGCCATTTTTATTTGTTAATTTAACAGAGTCAAAAATAACCTGGCCTTTCTCTTCATAAAAGGGTGAAGAATCTGTTTGAACTTCTGATGCATATATACAATTAAACGTAGAAACTGATATAAGCATAACAAGAAGTAGTGAAATTAATTTTTTCAGCATCTTGAAATATCCCCCTTATAAAATTTTTATTAACAGCTTGTAACGTTACTAACTGTTAATTAGTATTATAAAGTTTAATTCAAAATATGGAAAGTCTCTTTGCAACCTTTTTTCGGTCATCGATTAAATATAATATTTTAAGAATTATATTAATTTTATAGTATATCCCCATAACAGTCTATAATCCTTAAATACATAGCATTTATAATTAATCGAATATCATTATTTACATTTAACAAATTATAAAGTTTATTAATCCGCCTTCTTAGTGTTCTTTCTGAAATGCCCATTTCTTCAAGCACTGCTTTTCTTACACCATTGCGCAATAATGAAGATAGAATTAATGTGTCAATATCATCAAGGCCCACATATATTTGCGAAATCTTCTCGTTTTTAATGGATATTTTTTCTTCAAGAAAAGAAACTATATTTTTAAGAAGTGTATTTTGATGAACAATGTTGTTAATTCCAATTCGTGAAACATCAAGATAACCAATTACTCTACCATAGTAACCATCCCTAATTGGCATCGCCGTACAATACCAATCTTTAAACAGGCGACAATAATGATCATTACCGTATAATTCAATTAAGTTATTATATTTCATAGAAAGATTTACTGCATTAACCCCACAATCTTCAATCCGCAAACTATTACCTTCTTTAAAATTTAACTCTTTAAAATAATTAGTCAACTCATTATTATTGATAATTTTTATTATATATCCATTTTTATTGCACAAAATAAAAAAGTACCCTTTCTTGAGAAGAGACTCATATCCAACAAATCTTGTAATAGCATTATAAAGCGTTGATATCAAAAAGTTGTTTTTCTTTTTTTCATATTTTAATTCTTCATCATTAATTGAGCTATCAAAAATATGTTTATTTGGATCAATATTTACTTTGTTAAAAAAATTTTTACCCATTAAAATCAACTCCCTTACTACTTGCATTTATATTATATATATTTTCTATAAAAGTATAGAAATTCCTTCTAAAATTTTTATCAAATGCATAGAAGTTTTATATGCATATACATCAAAAATCAAAAAACTCGTTTAAATTTATGCATCTAAAATGCATAGCTTAAACGAGTTTTTTGATTTTCATTTATTCAGCAATTTTATTTTGAATGTGAAGTCCACATTCTTTTTTATCTGGATCTTCCCACCACCATCTTCCGCTTCTAACGTCTTCTCCAGGCTTTACAGCCCTTGTACAAGGCTGACATCCAATACTTCTGAAGCCTTTATCATAAAGGCTGTTGTAAGGGATATTTTCTTTTTTTATATATTCCCAAACCATATCTTCAGTCCAAAATGCAATGGGATTTATCTTATATATAGAATGAACGTAGTCCCACTCAAATATATTTATATTCTCACGAGTTACAGATTGTTCTCTTCTTAAGCCACATATCCATCCATCAACCGTAGCAAGAACTCTTTTTAGCGGTTTTACTTTTCTAATTTCACAGCATTTTTTCCTAAGATCAACGCTTTGGTAAAAAAGATTCGGACCATATTTTCTAATTAGTGGCTCTAAGTCCTGGCTTTCAGGAGTATACACTTCGTAATTAAAATGATATCTCCTCATTGTTCGTTCCATCAGATCATATGTTGATTGAAAGTGTCTTCCAGTATCGATAAAAAATATCCTTGCCTTACTATCAATCTTCAATAGTATATCTGTTAAAAGCTGATCTTCTATTGAAAGACTTGAAGCTAATACAACACGTGATGCACCAATTTTATCATAAATATACTTTATAATCTCAAAAGGACTTTTATCTTTATATTCATTGTTTAATAATTCAAGATCTAATTTATCTATGCTCATTATATCTCACCTCTTTTATAAAGCTTTGCGCACATTTAGGCCCCATCTATATCTTATTGAGCCTTCTATTCTTCCAAATACGAATTTGTCTATGACTAAACCCAAACTTAAAATTACAAGCATTACAGCAACAACTTGGCTTATGTCAGATAACTCTCTTCCAACCATAAGAATCTGTCCAAGTCCTGTTGTAGCTACCAACATTTCGCCAGAAATCAAGCTTCTCCAAGCAAATGACCAAGCTTCTTTAAGCCCTGATACTATATTTGGAAGCGCAGCAGGAACAATCACATTTGAATATAATTTATATCCTTTAGCCCCCATTGTCTTCGCCGCTTTTAAATAAATCGGATGTATATTTTTAATGCCTGAATCTACAGCAAGGCTAATGGAAAATATAGATCCAACAGCTATGACAAAAATAATTGAACTTTCATTGAGGCCAAACCAAAGAATTGCAAAAGGCAGCCATGCAATGCTAGGTAAAGTTTGAAGGCCGAGAATTAATGAACGGAAATTATCATCTATATATTTAAAGCGAACCATCAGCAATCCTATTATAGAACCAATTACAACCGATATGAAATACCCAATGATAAGTCTTTTCAGGCTGGCTAAAATTGCAATTAACAGTGTATTATCCTTTAATAAGCCTGTTATGGATGTAAAAACTGAAATTGGAGAAGGAAACATGTAAGGCTTCCAAACATTTAAAATATCTACGCCTATTTTATAGACCAATTCCCATATTGCTATCAACATTAGATAGAAACAAATCCTTTTCAACACTCCAGCCGCCGTCATATTCAGATTTTGCAACTTTCTCTACCTCCTCCCTTAACTCATCCATTATTTCCCTTACATAGTAATTTACGTCCGGACTTTCTGGTTTTCTTGGCCTAGAAAGTTCTATCTTAAATTCTTTTTTAACTCTTCCTGGATTTGTAGACATTACGACAACGCGATCCGCTAATACCACCGCTTCTTCTATATTATGTGTAACAAAGACAATTGTCTTTTTTGTGTCCATCCAAATCCGCTGTAATTCCAACTGTAAAATATCCCTAGTTTGACTGTCAAGGGCTGAAAATGGTTCATCCATTAAGAGCACCTGAGAATCAATGGCTAATGCTCTTGCAAGTGCAACACGTTGCATCATACCACCAGACAATTGATGAATATATGAGTCTTTAAATTTTGTAAGATGAACCATTTTCAAATATTTCATAGCTCTTCTTTTTCTTTCCTCTTTTTTTATGCCCGCCATCTTCATCCCAAATTCTACATTATCTATCACTGTGAGCCAAGGAAAAAGGGCAGGTTCTTGAAACATAACTGCTCTATCAATGCCTGCATCCTTTACTACACTACCATTTAAAATAATTCTACCGCATGACGCACTTTCGAGGCCGGCAATTATATTAAGTAGTGTAGACTTACCGCAGCCAGAAGGACCTATGATGCATATAAATTCTCCTTTATTTATTAAAAGATTCACATTGTCCAACACTATATTTGTTTTTAAATCTAGCATAAAACTCTTCGATATATTCTCTATGACAAGGCTCAAATTAAACACCTCTTAAATATCTATTTGATATTCCCTAAAATTTTATTTAGCAAACTAGTATCTATCATTTTATTGACATTTACATCATTTTTAAGAAAACCTGCTTCTTTTGATAGATTAATGTAATCATTAATTGAACTTTTTTCTGGATCAACTGTTACTTTCAATCTATTGAAAGACGTATTAAGTATATCATTGGGCAATGGCTTCTTTGTCAATTCATAGATTTCTTTATTGATACTTGTATAGGCTTCACTCTTGTTCTTATTTATATAATCTGTCAGTTGAACATGTGCCTTTAAGAACTCTTCAACAATATCTGGATGTTCTTTTAAAAATTGTGTTCTGACCACAACTACTGTAGTTGAATAATCACCACCTCTTAAAATTTTATCGTAATCAAGCACTACATTTGCATTTATCTCTTTTATGAGTATAGATCCCCATGGTTCAGGCACCAGCGCTGCATCTATATCTCCTTTCCCCATTAATGTCTCAATATCAGGGTTCTCTGCCTGCCTTATTTCGACAGTACCTCCTTTAGTTGTATCCTTTAATCCATATTCATTAAGAAGATGACGAAGAGTTAGATCTTGTGTATTTCCAAACTGTGGAACAGCTACTTTTTTGCCGCTTAATCCTTTTACATCATCGATTTTCAGATCTTTTCTTGATACCAGCACTTCACCGCCATTTGCAGCACCAGCAATTATCTTAATAGCACCATTTGATTTTGCAAAACCGTTTATCGCTGGTCCCGGACCTATATATCCTATATCAATTTCATCAGCTAACAACGCTTCTATTTCAGATGGCCCTGCATTAAATATTTTCCAATCAATCTTTGTCTCTCCAAGTGCCTTTTGAAACGCTCCATTTTCTTTACCAAGCAATCCTTGGGCATGTGTTATATTTGGAAACAATCCTATCCTAACTGTTGATACCTCACCATTTCTCGATTTATCTGAACAACCAGCGCTGGAAATAACAATTGCCGCAATAATAAACAAAGCAAAAAACTTCAATCTCATGTTTTACCCTCCTCTCCTATATGGCATCTAAACTGCTTTATATACTATCCGCTTATTAGCCATGGGATCATACCACCTGTTTGCAAAATCAACTAAATCAAATTTTGACTCCTTAAAATCATTTTTAAAATTGATAAAATCATCTTGATTTTTTACCTTTACCAAAAATCCATCACTGCTATATACAGGATAACCTTCATACTTATACTCATTTAAATTGATTAAATCAATCAACTTACCATTCCTTATTAAGGCAGATAGCTCAATATTTAAGTCAATGACATCAAAATTATCAGGGTAATAATATGTGTCTCCATTTACAGGCAAATCATCACCTATTTTATAGGGTTTTCTTTCAACAGCTACTTTTTTTATCTCGTTAGATGGTATTAAATAATAGTATTCATCAAAGCAGGTTATCGGAAGTTCCACATTTCCTTTTACAAATTTATTTGCTACACCTAAAATTTCTAAGCCATTTATAATTCCTCCACCGCTTATATCATAGCCATCTACAATAACAAATCTGCCTGTTACATGATTATTTCTAAATTCATCAAAACAAATTTTATCTTTGGTCTTTATCACAACTTCAGCGACTTCATTAGTATTTACTTCTTTTGCGTTATCATTGGAAAAAAGCGTAGAAGCATCTATTACTCTATTAATTGCAGCTATTTCACATTCTGTCTCTTGTGTAACTAATTTAAGTTTATATCTTTTATTCATTGTCAGCCTTTTTTCGCCCATCCAGAATATATTCGCCTTAAACGTATCTCCTACCAGTGGAGCCTCATCGTCCTTGCGGGTTATAAATTCTCCCCTTTTATAGAAAAACTCATCAAAAAGCGTAATTCCGACTGACATTCCCGCTTCAACTTTTGCCGTTTTGTCTTTTTCTTGCCAGTATTCGATAGATTTTATTTTAGACGTTCTTTTGCTTGGATATATTACTATTTCATCTCCTACATTAAGTACGCCAGATTCTATCCTACCGGCAATAATCCTTCTATTGTCGAATTTATAAACATCTTGTATAGGTAACCTCAGTGGTTTATCGATTATCTCTTTATCCTTTTCAAAAATATCTAAAGCATCTAAGACTGTATCACCTTTATACCACGGCATTTTTTCTGACCTTAAAGCTATATTCTCACCATAAAAAGCGGATACGGGTATATATTTTTGTGGAAAGACATTAATGCTTTTTAGAAAAACATCCATATCGCTTTTTACATCTAAAAATTTTTCTTCCGAATAATCTATTAAGTCCATTTTATTAACCAAAACATAAACCTTTTTTATGCCCAGCAATGATAGGATGTACCCATGCCTTTTTGACTGTTCTCTCACACCTTCATTGGCGTCTATAACAAGTAACGCAGCTTCTGCGTTAGCTGCACCAGATATCATATTTTTTAAAAATTCTACATGTCCCGGTGCATCTATTATTACGTAATCTCTCTTTTTTGTATGAAATTGAATTTGCGTCGTGTCGATGGTTATGCCTTGTTTCTGTTCCTCTTCAAAAGCATCTAATAAATACGCATATTCAAATGGCTTACCAGTTTCTTTTGATATTCTTTTTACTTTTTCAATGGCCCCCTCCGGCAATGACTTTGTGTCGTACAAAAGCCTTCCAATAACTGTGGACTTTCCGTGATCAACGTGGCCTACAACTACTATTCTAAAAATTTCTTTACTTTCAACCATTTTTCTCCTCCTTTACATATAGCCGTCTTTCCTCAGTTTCTGCATTGCATATGCATCTTCTTTGTCCTGTGCTCTTCCAGCCCGTTCATTTATATTTGTGTGCTTTAGCTCCTCAATAATTTCATCAACTGTTGCAGCATTTGAATCTACTTGTCCTGTACATTGTGCACATCCAAGACTTCTGTACCTTTTACCATTCTTTGCAAAATACAAATCCACCACCGGTATGTTTTCCCTCTTTATATATTGCCAAATATCTAATTCAGTCCAGTTTAATATAGGATGTACCCTGATATGATTACCTTTTGGAAAATCCGTCTTAAACTGATCCCAAAGCTCTGGAGGCTGGTTTGTGTAATTCCACTCAGACTCTTTATTTCGTTCACTGAAAATCCTTTCTTTTGATCTCGAACCTTCTTCATCCCTTCTCACACCTACAATCAGTCCTTCAAATTTATACTTATCTATCACATGCTGCAATGCATCTGTTTTTAGTGCCTTACAGCAAACTAATCTGCCTTTCTCTGGCCCCATGCCATTATTTATAGCATCCCAGTTTGTATAGACGATAAGGTCGAGATTATACTCCTTTGCAATCTTATCTCTAAATCTTATCATTTCAGGTATTTTATACGTCGTATCTATATGAATAAAAGGAAACGGGCAATGTCCAAAAAAAGCCTTTTTAGCAAGCCACAACATCACTGTAGAATCTTTCCCAATCGACCACAACATACCAAGTTTTCCAAAGCTTTTATAAGCTTCTCTTAATATGTATATACTTTGAGATTCCAACATATCTAATCGATCCATATTAACACCTCACAAAAATAATTAATAGTAAACACATCTAAATACTCGTAATTCGAATAAAAAATTATAGCCTTTCAATGGATTGCATAAAATCTTCTTTTAAATCTTCTACATCTTCCAGACCAACGCAGATTCTTATTAAATCGTCATATACTCCCATGAACTTTTTTTCCTCATCACTGCTTTCAGCAAAAATCGTAGATGATGGATGAATTATAAGCGTACGTGTATCACCTATATTCGTGATATTTGTTGCATACTTTAAAGAGTTAATCATTTTATAGGCTCTTTCTTTAGAACCTACACGAATTGTCAGTATGGCACCAAATTTATCACCAAACTGTCTTTTTGCAATATCGTGAAATGGGCTTTCTTTAAGCCCCGGATAGTTAACTGATAGTACTTTATCAAATTCTTTTAAAAAAACAGCTAATTCATAAGCATTATGGCATATCCTTTCCATCCTTATTCCAAGCGTCTCTAAACCCAAATTATTAAGATACGCATTAAATGGAGACATACATGCGCCAATATTTCTAAAGAGGCCCTTTCTAAGCTTTGCTAAATATGCAAATTGCCCATATTTTTCAAACCTTTTAAGCATCGAAAACTTATCAAAATTCCAATTAAATTTACCAGAATCGACTATAATTCCACCAATAGAGTTTCCGTGTCCATTTATAAATTTTGATGTTGAATGTATAACGATGTCTGCCCCCATTTCTATCGGTCGAATTAAATATGGAGTAGTCACAGTATTATCCACAATTAAAGGAATTTTATTTTCGTGTGCCAGAACAGAAAGACTTTTTATATCAGGAACATCTAATTTAGGATTTCCAATCGTTTCAATATAAATCAATTTTGTATTATCAGTTATAGATTCTTTAAAAGCGTCTATCGAATTATCTTTTGCAAATTTTACAGTAATGCCAAAGTTTCCAAAATCTTTAAACAGTTCATACGTCCCACCAAATATTCCTGAACTAGATAGTATTTCATCACCAACCTTTAATATATTTAAAATAGCCAAAGTTATAGCAGCCATTCCTGATGAGCATGCAACTGCCCCTATTCCACTTTCCAGTGATGCAATCCTTCTTTCAAAAGCTTCAATAGTTGGGTTATTTATTCTCGTATATGTAAAGCCATATTGGCTGCCTTTAAATATATTCTCCATCTCTTCCGCTGAATGGCTAAATGATGTAGATTGATATATAGGCATCAATGAGGCTCCAGTCTTTTCATCAGGTTCATAATTCAGATGTAATAGCTTTGTATTAAACCTCATCCAAAGGGCCTCCCTTTTTAACAAATATCGTATAAGTTCCATCTCTATTATTTATAACATTTAATATCTTATGTCCTTCATCTTTAAAGCTGGATGGTACATTCTTAATCGGCTCTCCTTCATTCATTCTTACTTCAAGGATTTGCCCGTCTTCTAATTCTTCTATAGCCACCTTAGCTTTGACAAAAGTAATAGGGCATACTACATCAGTTATATCTATAAAACTGTCAGCTTTTATATCTTTCATGATTATACTTCCTTTCCAAAATTTTTAATCTTCAATTAAAATATCTTCTTCATAGCTATTTCCATCCTCAATTATGAAACTCTTTAAGACAGGGTTTTCTTTGTCCATCAGTGACAATATTAAATAGCTGAGTTTACTATCAAATGCCAGTCTTTTGTCCTCTTCTGACGGCCTTGCCGGTGATTGGGGATGACTGTGGAAATTCCCGATAAGCGTAAGTTTGTTTTCTCTGAAATGCTTCAAAGCCTCAAATTGTTCTTTCGGATCCATTGAGAAGTGCTCAGGACTTCTGTCTATATTAGTCAACAAACGAATTTCCTTAACAAATTTCTTTTCACCATTTACTATTCCTGCAAGTAAGCCACATGCTTCGATAGGACTTTCTTTTTTTGCATGATTTAATATTTTTTCATAATCGTTCCTTGACAGTATTATCATTTGTGTTCCTCCTTGAGATTACACTGCGGCCCTGCATAATCTATCAATTCTTTTATTGTAGGATGGTTACCACAAACTTGGCAACTTTTTCTCTTGGATATTTTTATTTTCCTAAAATCCATTTTTAACGCATCAAATGTCAATAAATAGCCTGTTAAAAGTTCACCAACTCCAAGTATATACTTTAATGCTTCTGTTGCCTGAATCGTACCAATTATCCCACCCATGACTCCAAGCACTCCTGCCTGTCTACAAGTAGGAACGGCATCCTTCGGCGGCGGATCTTGAAAAACGCATCTATAGCACGGTCCCTCACCAGGTACATATGTCATTGTTTGACCTTCAAATCTTATTATTCCGGCATGTGAAAAAGGTTTTTTTATAAGCACACAAGCATCATTTATTAAGAATTTTGCCGGGAAATTATCCGTACCATCAATTATAAAGTCGTAATCTTTATCATTTATGATGTCAATTATGTTTTTAGAGCTTATCCACTCATGATATGTTATTACATTTACATCAGGATTTATCTCGCTGATTGTCTCTTTGCCGGATACAACTTTATCTTTGCCAATGTCCTTAGTTCTATGAATTATTTGTCTTTGAAGGTTTGACAAATCCACCTTATCATAATCTACTAATCCTATTGTTCCAACACCTGCTGCCGCAAGGTACATAGCTGCTGGCGCTCCAAGGCCACCTGTCCCTACTATCAAAACCTTTGAATTTAATATTTTTTGCTGCCCCTTTGCACCAACTTCTTTTAATATAATATGACGTGAATACCTTTCTAACTGTTCATTAGAAAAATTCATCTACTTCCTCCTCCCATGTAATAAAGGAATTCAACTGTATCTCCGTCTTTTACAATTATTTTATCAAAATCATCTCTTGACAATATTTCATCGTTAAGCTGAACCGTTACATATTCTTTCATTTTAACATTTAATACATCTAACAATTCCTTTACAGTATACTCTCTGTCAATTTTTTGATCATTGCCATTTACTTTGATATTCATAAGCTACACTCCTCACTTTATATCTTCATCTTCTAAAATTTCTTTTTTGAAATTTTCCAGGCCAATTCTATTTATTGTGTCATAAAGCCTTTCTTTACTGATGCCATTGCTTTTGTAAAAATTCATTGTCTTCTCAATAATGTTTGGTATTTTTTCTACATCAACAAGATCTGCAATATGGTATCCAAAGTTGTACCTTTTGCCAAACTTGCCGCCCACAAAGACTGCTACTCCGCTTCTTTTTCTCTTCCATGCATCCATTGGGCACACCCTTATGCATGAACCGCAATAAATACATTTATCATCATCTCTTACAGCAAGACCATCTTTAATCGTAATTGCTTTAACGTCACAGACGTCTGCACACAGCCCGCAACCTGTGCATAAATCCTCATTAAGTTCAGGCTCTACCTGCCCTTGAAATCCGATATCATTAAATTGAGGTTTCGTACAATTATTAGGGCAACCTGAAATTCCCATCTTAAATTTATGTGGAAAACCATGTGTTGGGAAAAACTCGTCGTCCAGTTTTTTTGCTAAACCTTGCGTATCAATTAATCCATATGGGCAAACAGTACCTTTGCAGGCTACAATCGGTCTTACTCTTGGCCCACAGCCAGCCATTGCAAGTCCAATTCTCTCAACTTCTTCTTTTGCCTCTTGTAATTTGGAGTAGTGAACCCAAGGAATCTCTATTCCCAGCCTTACTGTAAATGTGACATATCCTCTGCCGTATTTTTCAGCAAGTTCAGATACTTTTCTCATCTGTTCTGCAGTAATGTTACCTGCGACTACTCTTATTCTTATTGAATAGTAATCTTTTTGCTTTTGTTTAATGAATCCACCATCTTTTAATGTTTTTACTAAATCATCATTGAAAATCATCTTATCCTCCTTTAATTCATAGTAAATAGATATGAATTTGTGTATTTCTTTTTTTATAATTTAACACATCGTTTTATTAATGTCAATCCAATTTAAATTGAATTGCTAAACATAATTTTGAAAAATTAGCCATGTACATCAAACAAAAAGTGATATAATAATTTATAAATAAAATGTTTAGTGAGGTGTCGCTATGGAATTGCTAAAAAGGCCAAGAAGGCTTAGAACAAATGAAGTTATAAGAAGGATGGTAAAGGAAACGTCTATAAGCGTAGATGATTTGATATACCCTATGTTTGTCGTACCTGGTGAAAATATAAAAGAAGAAATTGAGGCAATGCCTGGAGTCTATCGTTATTCTGTAGACAACCTCGTAAAAGAGGTTAAAGAAGTATATGATTTAAGAATACCCGCCGTACTGCTTTTTGGCATACCATCAAATAAAGATGAATTAGGTTCTGAAGCATATGATGATGATGGAATCATACAAAAAGCTGTAAAATCTATAAAAGAGTCAATTCCGCAAATGATTGTTATAACTGATGTATGTATGTGTGAGTATACAAGCCATGGTCATTGTGGAATTGTAAGAGACGGCTATGTACAAAATGATGAGACAGTTTCATACATAGCAAAGATAGCATTGTCACACGTCAAGGCAGGTGCAGACATCGTGGCACCTTCTGACATGATGGATGGACGTGTAAAAGCAATAAGAGATGTTTTAGATAAAAATGGTTATGTAAATACGCCAATAATATCCTACAGTGCTAAATATGCGTCGTCATTCTATGGTCCTTTCAGAGAAGCAGCCAATTCAGCACCTCAATTTGGAGATAGGAAGTCATACCAAATGGATCCTGCAAACTCTAATGAGGCTTTAAGAGAAATCTCACTTGACATAGAGGAAGGTGCTGACATAATAATGGTTAAACCTGCACTACCGTACCTCGATATAATAAGAAGAGCAAAAGACACCTTCAATATCCCAATCGCAGCATACAATGTAAGCGGTGAATACTCAATGATAAAAGCCGCATCTCATATGGGTTATATAGACGAAAAATCTACAGTTTTGGAATCACTAACTGGAATAAAAAGAGCAGGCGCCGATATCATAATAACATACTTTGCTAAGGATGTTGCAAAATGGCTTACTATCCTATAATGTTGAATATCGCAAATAAAAAATGCCTTGTTGTAGGCGGTGGTAATATAGCTTACAGAAAGATATTGTATTTACTTGAATTTGGTGCAACTGTCACAGTATTATCATCATCTTTTATAGATGAGATTTTAGAATTGTGTAAAAGTCATAAAGTTAAATTGGTAAAACGAAATTATCAAAAAAATGATGTTGAAAATTACTTTTTAGTTGTTGTAGCAACAAATGATAAATTTATAAACAAAGAGATTTCGGATGAATGTAAGAAAAAAAACATACTTGTAAATGTCGTTGACGATAAAGAGCTTTCTACATTTATAGTTCCTTCTGTCATGAGAAAGGGTGATCTCACTATATCAATATCAACAAATGGTAAAAGTCCTTTATTAGCAAAGCGAATAAAAGAAATGCTTGACAACATGTTTGAAAATGATGTTGAAAATCTAATTGCTGAGCTAAGCAATGTGCGAGAGAAACTTAAAACAATTCCAATTTCAATGGAAGAAAAAATAAGATTATACGATGACATTATAAATAAGTACAATATTTTGAAAGGAAATGATAAAAAATGAGTTATGAAATGTCAAAAACTTTTTTTGAAAAAGCTAAAACTCTCATGCCTGGTGGTGTAAATAGCCCTGTAAGAGCGTTTAAATCTGTTGGAATAAATCCACCGTTTATAAAAAGAGGATATGGCAGCCATATAGAAGATGTAGATGGAAACACGTATATAGATTATGTTCTCTCGTGGGGTCCACTTATACTTGGTCATTGTAATCCTCGCATAGTCAATGCTTTAAAAAATCAGTTGGAAAATGGCACAAGTTTCGGAGCTTGCACTGAGGCAGAAGTCAAATTAGCCGAAAAAATAAAAAAGGCTGTTCCATCAGTTGAAGTCATAAGGATGGTAAATTCGGGCACAGAAGCTACAATGAGCGCTATACGATTAGCTCGTGGATATACTGGAAGGGATATCATAGTGAAATTTGAGGGGTGCTACCACGGCCATTCCGATGGTCTTCTCATTAAGGCAGGATCCGGCGCTCTTACATTTGGAACACCTGATTCAAAAGGCGTAACAAATGAAACTGCTAAAAACACCATAATAGCAAAGTATAATGACAGTGATTTGATTGTGGAGGTATTTAAAAAATACGGAGAAAGTATCGCCGCGGTTATTGTTGAGCCAGTAGCAGGAAACATGGGAACTATTCCACCAAAAGAGGGATTTTTGAAGACTTTGCGAGAAGTTACAGAATCGTATGGTTCACTTCTCATATTCGATGAGGTTATGACTGGATTTAGAGTATCTTTTTCATGTGCTCAAGGACTATACGGTATTAATCCGGATATAACCACATTTGGAAAAATTATTGGAGGTGGCTTGCCTGTTGGTGCTTATGGTGGAAAAGAGGATATTATGAGGATGATCTCCCCAGATGGTCCTGTTTATCAAGCAGGTACATTATCTGGCAATCCACTTGCAATGGTGGCCGGTTACGAAACATTGAATGTATTATCAGAAGACCCTTCTATCTATGATGAATTGGATAAAAAAGCTGATAAACTATGCAGAGGTTTAAAGAATAGCATGGAACAAAATGGAATAGATGTTAAAATAAATCGCGTCGGTACAATGATGTGCATGTTTTTCACCGATAATGATGTATACGACTTTGAAACAGCTACTAAATCAAACACTGATTTATTTGCAAAATACTTTAAAGCCATGTTAAAGAGAGGCATTTATTTGCCACCGTCTCAGTATGAAACTTTTTTCCTCTCCACTGCACATACAGATGAAGATATTGACAAAACAATTGAAGCGAGCTTTGAAGCAGCAAAAGAAATTTCAGCGTAGTAAATTATACGTTAAAGCGCGAAGATATCTCTCATGCTTCGCGCTTTAATATCTCTTTAATCAAGTTTTCAAATGTGTAAGTATTTGGAATTATATCAACTTTAAAACCATTTCTTTCTATTGATTCTTTCGTCACAGGTCCTATTGCGGCTATTTTTGCATCTCTTAAGTAAGACATATCATCTCCTAATATTAAAGACATGTAGTTAAATGTTGATGTGCTTGTAAATATTGCCATATCAATACCCTTTTTAATTTCATTTATTAATTTATCTTTTATTTCATAATTTGGGGTATTTTTATACGCCACAATCTTATCTAAAAAGGCGATATCTTTAAGATTGTCTATAAGCACATCACCGCCTATATCAGAAGTCAAGAGTGCAACTTTCCCCTTTATTGGAATGTTTTTAAGCTTATCTGCTAAAGCCTTTGAAGTATATTCTTCAGGTACAATATCGGGATATATATGCATCTCGTTTAAAGCTTCATTCGTTTTGTCACCAATGGCTGCAATCTTTAATCTGTACAATCTTCTCACATCAAATTTCATCATATTTATAGCATTTTCAAAGGCTTTGACTCCATTTTTGCTGGCAAAGATGAGATATTCATAATCATTAACGTTATCAATAAGTTTTATGACGTTATCTATCTGATAAATTATCTTGATAGTCGGACATATTACAACATCCGCACCATTATCGCATAGTTCATCGATTGCATCAGAATTCAAATTAGAATCACTTGTCAGAAGAATTCTTTTCCCAAAAAGTCGTTTCTTTTCAAACCAATTAAGCTTTTCACTCATGTTTACAACTTTTCCAACAACTATTATTGCTGGATTGTGGATACCTTCCTTGAATGATTTATACGCTATTTCCGATAGAGTACCATTTACAGATTTCTGTTTAGGCGTTGTCCCGTTCATTATTACAGCAGCAGGCATATCTTTAGACATGCCATTTTCGATCAATTTGTTTGCTATAAACTTGATGTTTTTCATGCCCATCAAAAAGACAAGTGTACCATTAAGCTTCGAAAGCACTTTCCAATCTAAGTTTTCTAATTTGTCATCTGCTTCATGGCCTGTTATGACATGGAACGATGAACTTAAATTTCTATGCGTTATAGGAATACCTGCATAAGTTAAAACAGCTACAGCAGAGGTAATTCCCGGAATCACTTCAAACGGTATGCCCTTACCATAAAGATACTCACCTTCTTCACCACCTCTTCCAAAAACGTATGGATCTCCACCTTTTAAGCGCACTACGACATTGCCCTCTAAAGCCTTTTCTGCTATTATCTCATTTATCCTCCATTGCGGCACTTTATGTGAATCAGGCATCTTTCCAACATCTATAAACTCAGCACCATCTTTAGCCATCGCAAGTATGCTGTCATTTATCAACCTGTCATATACAATCACATCTGCTTTTTTTATCGCTTCAATTGCCTTTAATGTAATAAGATCTACATCTCCTGGCCCTGCACCTACTAAATAAACAAAACCTGCCATCATAAACCTCCAATTTTTTTAACTATAGCTTCACCAATACTTTCAATGTCTTTAACAAATCCAGTTTCTTTAAATTTAAGCAGTTTGCCATCTTTGTAGTACGAAATCCATATTGAAATCAGTTCTTCATTTCCAATTTTCTTGTATTCAGAGTATACGCCTAAAGGTATTTTGCAATTTCCACCAAGCTTCTTCATTATTTTCCTCTCTGCAGAAGATTCAAAAAAAGTCTTTACATCAAGAAGCATTGGGTATATTTCAAAAAATTCACTTTCAAAATCCACTCTTACTTCCACAGCCAATATACCTTGGCACGGCGCCGGTACAATCAAGTCAACAGGAAAATAATCCTTCACTAATTTATCAAGTCCAAGCCTCTTTATACCTGCAGCAGCTAAGACTATTCCATCTAAAATCAATTCATCCATCTTTCTTATCCTCGTAGCAATATTGCCTCGTATAGGAACTATCTCAATATCGGGTCTTAAATTTTTAAGCTGTACACTTCTCCTTAAGCTGCTTGTGCCGACTTTTGCATTTTCTCTTAAATCAATAAATCTTCCATTGTTTGAAATAAAAACGTCACGGGGATCCTCTCTTTTAAAAACAGGCAAAAGTTTCAACCCTTCAGGTATTTCAAAAGGCATATCTTTCATGCTATGGACAGCCATATCAATTTCATTATTCATCAAAGCATCTTCGATTTCCTTAATAAAAAGGCCCTTACCACCTATTTCACTTAAAGATACCTCATTAACAATGTCTCCTTTTGTGGTTATCTTAATTATTTCAAACTCCAAATCAGGCTTATATTTCTTTATTTCATTTATGATTATTAATGTCTGCGTCAAAGCTAATTCGCTTCCACGAGTTCCAACTCTTACCTTTTTCATGTTTTCACTTCGCTCCCATCAATGCAAAACGATACTTCGTCCATAATTAAAGCATCATCCTTCAGGTGCTTTATCATTACGTTAGCCATTTTTTCAGCTACTCTCTTAAGAGATATTTTAATATTTTCCTTGTCTTTGTCAGTCATTTTTTCCAACTTCTTTGCAAGCCTATCAAACTCACTGTCACAAACCTCGTTAGAATAAATGTTTATCTTTTTAATATGCGGTTCAACTTTTATGGCTTTAAACCAATTGTTAAATTCATTTACTCCTTCTAATACTATTTCTTCAGCTTTTTTAATGGCATTTAATTGTTCTATTCTGTTTTCTTCAGCAATTCTTTTAAGATCGTCAATCGAATAAAGCTTGACGCCAGGGATTCCGCCTATCTTAGGATCAATGTCTCTCGGCAGTGCAATATCAACCATGCAAATCTGTTTGCCATTGTAGAAGCTATAAAATTTATCATAAGAGATAGTATAATGCGGCGCATTTGTAGCGCTTATCACTATGTCGCTTTTGGCAATCTGCTCATACTTGTCTGAATAAGGAACAAGCTGAATCTCTGGCATCTCTGATTTTAATTTCTGTGCTTTTGAATATGTTCTATTTGACACAAATACATTGACACCTTTTAAAATAAGATTCCTTATTGCAATCTTGCCCATTTCACCTGTACCTATTACAAAGGCATTTTTTCCTTTTAAATCTTTAAATACACTTTCTACAAATTTTACCGCAATATGACTTATAGATGATGAATAATTTTTTAATCCCGTTTCTGTCCGTACCTTTTTCCCTATGGAAATGGCATCCCTAAAAAGCTTGTTTAATATCTTCCCTGAAGCTCTGTTTTCTTGAGAAGTCATCAACGATTCTTTTACTTGACCTAATATCTGGTCCTCACCTAAAACCATAGATTCCAATCCACTGGCAACTCTAAATATGTGCTCAACTGTTTTTAATCCTGATATACAGTAAAAATAATTTCTAAATCCGCCATCCAAATTAAAATGCCTTATATAGAAGTCTATTATATCTTCAAAGCTTTTAGATTCTGAAAAAAAATATATCTCGCTTCTATGGCAAGTTGAAAGTATTGCTGCTTCATCTAAATCATTTTTCTTTAATACATTTAAAGCAACATCAACACCTTTATTAAATGCTACTCTTTCCCTAATTTCAATTGGTGTGTTTTGATCTATTCCCACCATCTTTATGTCATCAACATTCATACAACTCAACTTCTTTCTTGATGTAAATTTACATTTATACGCTAATCATAATTTTAACACAAAAATCATCTTTTTAAAAAGCTAAAAAAACATGCTCCAACATAGGAACATGTTTTTAATTACCATTTCTATATGGCCCATTTGCTTTCTATTTTGGGCACATCTCCAATCAATTGCTTTGTGTAGTCCTCTTTAGGATTTAATATGACATCATCGGGCAAACCTTCCTCGACAAATCTACCTTCTTTCATAACGTATATTTTGTCAGAAACATAGTATGCAAGACCTATATCATGTGTTATAAAAACAACAGTAGTGCCAATTTCATCTTTTAATTTCATCAGTGCATCTAGTATGCTGGCTCTCGAGCAAGCATCGATCATAGATGTAGGTTCATCAGCTATGACAAGACTGGGTTTTATCAACAAAACACGAGCTATCATAAGCCTTTGCATTTGACCGCCTGAAAGCTCAAAAGGGTATTTATTGTATATTTCATCAAATCTTAAATTTACAAAGCTTAAAGCTTCTTCAATTAACTTACGCTCTTCGCCTTTATTTAATTTGACGTCTATCAATTTCATGCAGTCTAGCAGTACATTATTTACCTTTCTAAATATATTAAAAGAAGAAAAAGGATCTTGAAAAATAGGTTGTACATTTCTCCAATATTCAATCCTTTTCTTTTTAGTTCTCAAATCAATAAGATTCTCTTTAAAAAATATTTTGCCGTCTGTTGGCACTGTCAAACCTAATATCATTTTTGCTAATGTAGTCTTTCCACTGCCGCTTTCACCGACAATTGATATTATTTCACTGCTATTAAAATCAAAATTCACATGATCAACAGCCACAACTCTTTTTCTCTTGTCAGCAAAAACTTTAGTCACATCTCTCCCGCTAAGTAGTGGCAGACTTTTTGCCATCCTCATACATCTCCTTAAGCTCATCTATTTCAAAAGCGCATCTGTAATTTCTTGGACCATGACTTTTTAAATTTATCTTTTCGCTCTTACATTCATCTTTTGCAAATTGGCACCGCTCAAAAAATCTGCATCCATTCAATTTTGATTTTAAGTTTGGAGGAGCACCAGTTATAACTGCTAGTTTTTTCCCTTTAATGCCTTTCTCAGGGACGATTATCGAGTTCATAAGTCCATGTGAATAAGGATGAATTGGATCAAATATAATTTCTTCTGTTTTTCCAGATTCAACTATCTCTCCAGCGTACATTACCAAGATTTCATCTGCAATATTGTAAAGTAATGGCAATTCATGCGTTATAAATATCATCGCTTTTATAAATCCTCTTTTTATTAAATTCTTTAAAAGTTTTATGACTATTTTCTGAGATGTAACATCCAACGCAGATGTAGGTTCATCTGCAACCAGAATTCCAGGATTAAGGATTGTGGAGATGGCTATAACTGTTCTCTGTTTCATACCACCTGAAAGTTCTATAGGATACCTTTGAAGCACATCTTTAGGCAAATTAAGTGTTTCAAATCTCTCTTCAGCAATCCTTTTTATCTCATTAAATGATATTCCTTTTATATGCTCTTTCATAACATCTGCTACAAGATTTATTATTTTTTGTGTAGGATTCAGAGCATTCATGGCTGCTTGTGGTATATACGCTATTTCTTTTCCAAGAATTCTTTCCCTTAACTGATTATATGGTAATTTAGCAATATCAATTCCGTTTATGTAAACTGCACCACTTTCATAAAAAAGTGGTGGATGATAATATCCCATAATACTCATGGCTAATGTAGATTTGCCACTTCCGCTTTCTCCTGCGATACCTAAACATTTTCCACTCTCCAAATTAAAGGACACATCATCTACAGCAATAATCCTTTCATTGAACCTTGTTTTATATACGCTTTTTAAATTTTTAACCTGCAATAAAATTTCAGCCATAATTATTAACTCCTTATCTGTGGATTAAATACTTGGTCAAGGCCTGTATTCATCAAATTAAGAGAAAATGTAATAAGCGCAATCATTAATACTGGCGGTACAAAAGCCCACCATGCCCCGCTCATATGTGCCTCATACATGGTAGCCCAATTTAACATAAGTCCAAGCGTCACAGTATTTTGCGGACCAAGCCCCAACATTGATATAGTCGCTTCTGAAAGGATTCCTGACGCAACTTGAAGTATAAATGCCATGCCTACATAAGATGCAATATAAGGCAATATCTCCATTACAATAATCTTCGGTACGCTATACCCTGAAACCTTTGCAAGATTCACATGATCCCGATTTCGAAGGGATATTGTCTGTGCCCTTACAGCTCGCGCAGTCCACGGCCAACTCGTAAATCCGATCACCAATGCTGTTGTCAAAAACGATCTTGAACTTATGCTTACAGATATTAAAACAAGAATAATAAATGATGGAATTACAATAAAAATATTTGTGACAGATGATAAAATGTTATCTGCCAATCCTCCTAAATACCCTCCTGATAGACCTATGATAAGGCCTATGCATGTGGCTATTGCTCCAGCTAAAATTCCTATAATCAATGAAGTTTTTCCTCCAGCAATCAACTCAACTAATTCATTTCGCCCGAAATTATCTGCGCCTAATGGCAGATTCGCTCCCGGAGGCTGAAACATTGTGTAATTCATCTTTAACGGATCTTCTTTGTTTAATAAAGGAAAAATAACAATACATAAAAGCAATAAAGCAAAGATAGCTACTCCCACATCGAACTTGCCCGATTTAAAAATCATCTTAAAATTACCATTCATGCTTCATCACTCCCGTTGTGCCACTTTTATTCTTGGATCTATCAACCCATACGCAATGTCTATCAAAAAATTTGCTACAAGAACTCCTGTAGTAATCAAAAGTGTACACCCTGATATAAGAGGAAAGTCCTGCGCCGCAATTGCATTAAAAAGTACAGAGCCCAAACCAGGATAGCTAAAGACAATTTCCGTAATAAGAGCACCCCCCACCATCGTACCTAAAGAAAGCGCTAAACCCGTTATCTGAGGCAAAACCGCATTTTTGAAGACGTACTTGACAATCTTTGAATCTCTAAGTCCTAACAATCTACAATACTTAACATAATCTGCGTTAAGCTCGTAAATCGACATTTCCCTCATGCCAAGTGACTGACCCCCAATTCCCACTAATACAATTGACCAAAATGGAAGTTGATAATGCTGTAAAACAGATAGGAAAAATGAAAAAGTAGGACTTGGAATCATGTCAAACGCATATCCACCGCTGGCTGGCGCTATTTTTAATGCCACTGCAAACAGCCACACCATTACAATGGCAAATCCAAATGAAGGTATACAACTTATAAATAAAAAAACTGGAAATAAAATTCTATCAAATCCTTTTTTTACATAAGCAGCCAGAACCCCTAAAACATTGCCAAGAATCCAACTTACGATTATTGCCGGCAATTGAAGTCCTATCGTCCATACAATTGAACTTGCCAAAATATCTGTAACTTTCCTCGGATACTGGCCAAAAGAAGTACCCATGTTGCCATGAAACAAGTTTGATACATATATCATAAATTGCTCCCAAATAGGTTTATTTAGTCCAAACTCTTTTTCAAATGTTTCATAAACCCGTTTAATTGAATTTGTGTCTGCCATACCGCTTGTAATTTTTGAGACAATGGTTGATACCGGATTACCCGGTATCAACCTTGGCAATAGAAAGTTCAGAAATACGGCTACTACAAAAGTTAGGACATACCACGCAATTTTGCTTGTCATATATTTTCTATAACTTTTCACCTTAAACTCTCCTCTATTTTTTATTTAGAAGAATGAATTTTGTAAAGAGCCGCTATTCCATAACCATCCATGCAGATATTTGGAGGAATATTCGTCCCATCCCCTTCAACAGGGAATCCACTCCATACAGAAGTATTAACGGTGTAGAAATCAGCCGGCCTGTACATTAAGCCAATCATCGGAACTTCTTTTAAGTAGATCTCATTAAGCTTTGTCCATGCATCCTTCAATTGATTTTCATCTGTTATAGTTGGAATCTGATTAAGCAATGTATCGACTTCGCTGTTTTTATACCGTCCATAGTTAAAATAAGCTGTCTGACCTATAGGAACATAACCATTTGAACTCATTGCTTGATATGCACGAGCCCATGGTGAAGATATGCCAATGCCTTGATATGAGTACATTCCCATATCAAAATTGCCAGTCTGCATATCATTGTTCCAGACAGATTGTTGTGGGAAATACGTCTGAACATCAATGCCGATCTCTTTGCAACTTTCTGCTACGATTTCCAATGCAGCATTCCAGTCAGACCATCCAGTCGGACATTCAACCTTAAAAGATAGTTTCTGACCATTTAACACCCTTATTCCATCAGGTCCTTTCTTTGCACCAATCGAATCAAGGAGTGCATTGGCTCCTGCGATATCATTTGATTTCCACTGCAAAGGTGCCAACTGGTTTTGATCTATAAGCTTCTGCTCTGAATCAAGTGGCAGCATCAGTGATGGCGACATCGTTCCTGAATAGCCACTCATGGCGTTCTTGGCAATTTTATCGTAATCAATGGCCATTGCTATTGCGCGCCGCACATTTGCATTGTCAAGTCCCGGTTTTGTAACATTGATTACAAGCCACGGGATCACTCCAGGCATATAGTATGGTGGTTTCGATAAGTATGTCTTTATATTTGGGCCAAATGTCTGTATGTTAGGCGTAAATTGCTGTGAAACGTCTACTTGATTTTGTCTTAAAGCAGTGTCTCCTGCTGCGTTGTCCTTAAATATATTGTGTACTATATATTTTGGTGCAGGCAATTTACCCCACATAGATGGTGATTTACCCCAGTAGTTGTCATCTCTTATCAAGACAACTTTAGAATTGTCATAATAGTAAACCTTGTATGGACCTGATGCTACAGGATTTTCGTTTACTTCACTTGATATTTTACTAAAATCATTATTGTCTTTTTCTTCTATCTTTGTCCAAACATGTTTAGGAAGAATGTAAACTGATTCTAATGCTTCTTCAACCATTAATGGATTTTTATTATCGCTTTTCAGCTTAAACTCTACTGTCGTTTCATCTTTTGCAGTTACACTGTCAAGGTAATTCCAGTTACTGGACCACGAAACGGGATATTTTTTGCCTAACTCAAAAGTATATGCGACATCGTCAGCCGTAACTTTCTCGCCGTCATTCCATTTTGCATCAGGATTTAAAGTTACAGTACAAACCGTATTATCTGGCGAAAACTGATATGTCTTTCCCAGAAGCGGATACATCTTCCCGTCAAGCTGATTGTACATAAACAATGTTTCATAAGTAAGCTCCCTTGCTATGCTGGTTGCAGATAGCGGAAGTGAAGTCTGACTGGGGCTTAAAGGATTAAACGTCGTAGGCGGTCCCCACTGTAAACCACTTATATACAATGTCTCATTTCGAGGCGTAGCCTCTCCGGGTTTTACAGCATTCTCACTTGTAGTGGTGGTCTTGTTATTTTCAGATGCCTTGTTAGAATTTGAATTACTACCGCATCCGACTATAAGCAATGATACCATTAAAAATACCAGTATCATGCTTATAAGTTTCCTGAATTTCATAAGATCCCCCTCTTTCTTTTTTTACCTTAGAGCCTGATCATAAATCTCATTCATGTGAAAAGGCCCCATGTTTCAACAGAATACAAAGACGGCACCTCCCTTTTAAAAATTTTTAATTAAATTATGAAAGCGATAAAACAATAATTTTTTTGTGCGGGCCGCTCTTTTGTAACTGTGATATTTTATATATTTTAAAACTTCTTTTGTAAATATGCGCATTAGGAAATATTGCTTAAAAGTCTTGATAAAACATTTACTACAATCATTAAAAAACGAAAGTTAAACATTTGTGTGTTGTTGCATTGTTATGATGATTACAAAGAATTAAACACTAGAAAATTTGTGTTTAAAAAATCATTATTTAACCTAAATATGTAACTAAAATCTTTGTTTAAACTTATTATATTTTATACAAAACATAAAGTCAATATTTATATTAAATTTTTATTTTAAATTTGTTTTTACGTTATTAATTCATTTTAATATCAAAAATAGGTTACAATTTGTTGTCTTTTTCGACAAAATAATGTAACCTATTTTTGATCTCTATCTAATTTTTGTATTTTTATGTCACACCATAAAACTTCATGCCACATCTTTCACATTCTTTATCATTGAGTCCAACAACATGAACATAACCTTTTCTTTTAATCAAGAGATGTCCGCAATTAGGACAATAAGTATTGTTGTCGAATCCAGATACATTGCCTAAATACACATAATTCAGATGCTTTTTTGCAATGGCATAAATATCTTCAAGCACATTTATTGGTGTTTCTGGATTTTTCATCTTATATCGAGGAAAATACTTAGAAAAATGTACAGGGATATCTTTGTTTATACTTGATATCCATTTGCAGAGTTCTTCAATTTCAGTATAATCGTCATTTTCTCGTGTCACCACTAATGTTGTTATCTCTACATGGCAGTATAATACAGCTTCTTCAACAACTTTCAAGACGCTTTTCAAATCTCCACGACATATTTTTTTATAATACTCATCAGAAAAAGCCTTTACGTCTATATTAACTGCATCAATATATTTCAAAAGCTCTCTTAAGGGATCGATATTTATATACCCGTTTGTCACAAGCACGTTTTTAAGGCCTTCTTTATGTGAAATTTTTGCGGAATCTAACACATATTCATACCAGATCGATGGTTCATTATAAGTGTACGCAATTCCTACATTACCTTGCTGTTTCTTTGCGATTTCTACCAATTTACTTGGCGATAGGTATTCCCCTTCCAGCCTTTGTTGAGATATCTCCCAATTTTGGCAAAACAGACATCTTAGGTTACAACCGTATGTTCCAACAGAAAGTATGTAGCTGCCAGGCATGAAATGATATAAAGGCTTTTTTTCTATTGGGTCCATAGCTATAGATGCAATTTTCCCATAATTTTCGGAGTATAACACTCCACCTTCATTTTTTCTAGCGCGACAAAAACCATATTTCCCATCGTTTATTATACAATTTTGCGGACACAATAAGCAGTGTACACTATCGTTATCTATCTTCTCATAATAGAGTGCTTCTTTCATTTATGCCTCACAACCTCAAATCTTTCGATAGTATACTTTTCATCCGTTGCAATGCCAGCTTTTCTAAGTGCGATAGATATCTGCTGATCAACTGTATCAACCCCATCAAGATCTGGCAATAAGAGCCCACTTTTATAACCGCTTCTTACGATTACGCCGTACTTTTTTGCATCCAGATCATCTTTTGATTTTACAACCTCAGGTTTTGTCAAAACATCAACTGAATACACTATGTCGTCAAGTTCATCTATCTCAACAGGATAGAACCTCGGATCTTCTGTACCAGCGCTAACTGCATTTCTTATGATTTCTTCTGCGATATTATTCTTTGAAGGATATATGGTGCCTATACACCCTCTTAATTCTCCATCTTTATGCAATGATACAAATACTCCTGCTTTATTTTTTGTCATTTCATCTGGCAGATTATCCGGTACATCCATTATACTGTTGTTTTTCAAATAATACTCAAGGCTTTCTCTTGCTAATTTCACATAAGCATCTTCTGATTTCCTTATATTATCTATTCTCTCTTTTTTTATTTTATACAGTTCTTCTAATAATCCCATTCCTGTGTAACTTTCGGGGATGAATTCGGCAACACCGTATCCAACGCCAAAAGGACCTTCATAAGATAAAATGTTAGACTTTACCTTGTAGCCATCCAATACACCCAACATGACGCAAACGGATCTAAACCCACATTCCGCAGCATCACTTATAAGTTCTTTATCCATATTGATTACTTCTTTCACTTTAAAATCTCTTAGCAAGTTCAACAATTTCTCATCAAAAACTTTTCCATTTGGTGTATATCCATTAGGACTGTCAGGTGTCAACTTATGAGACAAATCACCACTTGCAATAAATACAACATTTCTATCGCCTTCCCTTATGGACTTCCCTATTTGGACTCCAAAGTCGTATAACTTTTCAAATGGCAAAAAACCATATGACATTCTTATGAGATTAAAAGATTCGAAATGCTTTTTCACAAAATATAATGGAACGATGCATCCATGGTCAAGTTTTTTTGAAAGCTTAAATCTGCTTATCATTTTGTCATCTATTTTTGCTATAGGTATTTTTTTATTTTCTGTATTTTTTACTATGTCATTGGCTAATGATAAATCAGTCTTAAACTCCATTTTCACATTATAAGCGCCAAATTGTCCCAAATCACCTTCTATCGTTTGTCTCAAATCAATCGAAACAGCATCGCTGAAGACATACGCATGTGGTGAAATTATAATTATAGTATCTGGTCTCTGATTTTTTATATTTAGAGATGCTTTTTCAAAGGAATCTATCGTCTTTTGAATTTTATGTTCTTCCCCTCGTCCCACCTCATGAACAATTATAGGCGGGTGCGGCATTAGATATGCTGACATTAATTTACCCATAATCCTACCTCCACATTGGTTATAATTACCTTTCAAGTATATATTATACCTCAAATAACGTATTATAAAGTTTTTTCTTATGAAAATTATCAAATTATTTTACATTAACCTTGACGTTAATGTTAACTAGTAGTAAAATTATTCGTTGGAGGGTTTATGATGGAAAAAAAATATTACAAAATAGAAGATGTTTCAATAAAAACAGGTTTGACAAAAAGGGCCATTAGGTATTATGAAGATTTAAACCTTATTTCGCCTAAAAGGACAGATTCAGGATACAGGTTGTACACCGATGAAGACATAGAAAAAATTCAAAAGATAATATCTCTGAAAGATTCACTTGGCTTCAGCTTATCTGAAATCAAGGCAGCATTAGAACTTGACAAAAACGTCAAAAACATATTATCTGGTGAAACTGCAGATGCAGAAACAATCGATAATTACGCTAAATTAATTGAAAAGCAAATAGAATTGATTGAAGAAAAGAATAAAAAACTATTGATGGCAAAACAAAGATTTGAGGAGCTATTACTAAATTTGTCTAAGTTAAAGCAAAAATCAAAGGAGGCAAACACAATATGAAAAATATCAGTTACAAGTGGATAGCATTATCCTGTACCACTCTTGGAGCCCTTTTTTCCGTATTAAATGGCAGTATGCTTTTAATATCACTTCCTGACATTATGAAGGGATTAAACACCAACATGGGTATAATCATGTGGATCGTAATGGGATATATGCTTTCATTGACAATATTAGTACCAGCAATCGGTAGAATAGCCGATATGTTTGGAAGGAAAAAATTATACGTATCAGGTTTTGCCATATTTACTATTGGTTCGTTGCTATGTGGTATTTCAAATAGTGGAATGCAACTGCTTATATACAGAATAGTGCAGTCAGTTGGCGGTTCTTTAATGGTTGCAAATAGCACAGCAATTGTAGCAGATGCTTTCCCAAAAAACGAATTAGGAAAAGCTCTTGGCATAAACAGCATGGTAGTCAGTATAGCGTCAGTAATAGGTCCAATATTAGGAGGCTTTTTGACGAGTTTAGGATGGAGGTATATCTTCTATATAAATGTGCCATTTGGAATTATAGGTACTCTATGGGCATTGATTCAGCTAAAAGAGCTTGACAAAATACCTGAAGGCCAAAAATTTGATTTAAAAGGCACACTTCTTTTCACAGTTGGATTATTGCTGTTTTTAATCGCATTGTCTTTCGGTGGATTTGTAGGGTGGTACAACAAGTCAATCATAACTCTATTCATAATATCAATAGCATTGATTTTGGCATTTGTTTATGTTGAAAATACTACTGAACAGCCTATGCTGGATTTAAGATTGTTTAAATCGAGAATCTTGGCATTTGCTTTTGGAAGCACACTGCTTAACGGTATTGCAAGAGGCGCAGTAACATTTTTGCTCATATTCTATCTTCAAGGAATAAAAGCAATGGACCCATTAAAGGCAGGAATATTCTTAGCACCCTTTGCACTATCTATGATGATCGTATCGCCAATAAGTGGATATTTATCTGATAAATACGGTGCAAGAGCATTAAGTTCTATAGGTCTTTTTATTTCAGCTATCGGCTTATTGGGATTTGTGAGAATATCGCCTAAAACATCACTTACAGAGCTTATCGTTTGGATGCTTATTATGGGATTTGGGTCCGGCATGTTCTTCTCACCTAATACAAGCGAAATAATGGGCTCTGTCCCATCTGACAGAAGGGGTATTGCTGCCGGTACGAGAACAATGATGAACAACGCTGGACAAGTAATAAGCATAGCATTATCAATGGCAATCGTGTCATCAAGCATAACTCCTGAAGCGATGCAAGCTCTTTTCGTCGGCACGCAAGTCGGCTCAAAAGGCATTGCCATAGCACAATTTATATCTGGGCTAAGAGAAGCGTTTTTGATATCAATGATATTTAGCTTAATAGCATCGTTTATATCATACTTAAGAGGTCCAAAACCAGACTGGAACCAAAGCTCTCACAAGATAAAAACAGAAGAAACATAAAAGGTTACAGAATCGTAACCTTTTATGTTTCTTATTTAAAATATTCGACGCCAGCTTCAAATATCTTTTGATCTTTGTTGCCGTATATATTTTTAGCCACGTTCTTGCCAATTCTCTCAGAATGTCCCATCTTACCAAGTATCCTGCCATCAGGGCTTGTGATGCCTTCTATGGCCCAATAAGAACCATTAGGATTGTAAGGCATCTCCATTGTTGGATTTCCATTCACGTCTACATATTGTGTGGCAATTTGCCCATTCTTTTTTAACATATCTAAAACATCATCATTTGCAATAAATCTTCCTTCTCCATGTGATACAGGTATTACATGAATGTCGCCACATTTGACATTGTTAAACCATGGTGAAAGATTCGACGTTATCTTTGTCCTGACATAGCATGATACATGTCTACCGATCGTATTAAATGTCAGCGTCGGATCACTCGTATCAATATCGCGAATCTCTCCATAAGGAAGTAATCCAAGTTTTATAAGTGCTTGGAATCCGTTGCATATACCCAGCATCAAGCCATCACGATATTTCAAAAATTCCATAACAGCATCTTTGACTTTTGGATTTCTAAATACTGTTGCAATGAATTTTCCAGAACCATCTGGTTCATCACCAGCGCTGAATCCACCTGGCAACATGATTATCTGGGAATTCTCTATAAGTTTAACAAGCTCATCGATAGACTCATTTATATCAGCTCCCGTTAAATTCTTAAAAACAGGCATTTCAACCAAAGCACCGGCCTTTTCAAAAGCTTTTTTGCTATCATATTCGCAATTGGTACCAGGAAAAACTGGTATTAAAACTCTTGGTTTTGCTACTTTAAGGTTCGCCTTAAAGGAATTATTTTTATTGTACATAATATTCGGTATTTGTCTAATGTTTTCTTCCACAACCGTAGGAAAAATTTTTTCAAGTGGTTTCTCCCAGTGTTTTTTCGCTTCATCAAGATGGATTTTCGCATCTTCTAAAATTATATACGGCTCATCAATCGTCCTGCCTAAAATTTTATAATCAATTCCTTTTAAATATTTATCATCATCAAAATCACCATCTACTTCTATTATTAAAGAACCGTATTCAGAAACGAAAAAGTCCACATCCCTTATCTTCGCTTTCAATTGGAAACCTATCATATTCCCAAAAGCCATCTCAGTGATGCATTCAGCAATTCCACCGTATTTTACCGAAGATGCTGCTAATATTAAATCTTCATTTAATAGTTCATTGACCTTATCAAAATTTCTTTTTAGTTTTTCGAAATTTGGTAAATCTTGCTGATCTCTTTCCGCCTTAATAATTATTACTTTATCACCGCTTTTCTTAAATTCCGAAGATATCACTTTATTTGCATCAGCAGTTGCAACAGCAAATGCTACCAATGTAGGAGGCACGTCCATATCCATAAAAGTACCTGACATACTATCTTTACCGCCAATTGCAGGTATGCCTAAAGCTTTCTGTGCGTATAAAGCACCTAACAATGAGCTAAATGGTTTTCCCCACCTTTTAGGGGCTTTGCCTAATTTTTCAAAATACTCTTGAAGTGATAGCCTAATCTTTGTATAGTCACCACCCATTGCCACAATTTTAGATACCGCTTCAATAATTGCATAAACAGCACCATGGAAAGGACTCCATTTCGACAGTTTAGGATTGTATCCAAATGCCATCAATGTTGCCGTATCTGTATCTCCTTCTACGACAGGTAATTTTGAGGCCATGCCTTCTGAAGGCGTCATCTGATACAAACCGCCAAATGGCATCAAAACAGTTGAAGCACCAATTGTGGAATCAAACATCTCAGTCAATCCTTTTTGGCTACACACGTTCAGATCCTCAAGATTCCTAAGCCACAATTCCTTTATATTGTTCATTGATTGAGTAGATTTTAACCGTTCAAAATAGCTTTCAGAGCTAATGCTGTCCACTGTGACATCTGTAAATTGGGAAATTCCATTTGTATTTAAAAATTCTCTGCTTATATCCACAATGACCTTTCCATGCCAAACCATTCTTATTCTCATATCGTCTGTGACTTCTGCGACTTTAGTAGCTTCTAAATTTTCTTCTTTTGCAAGCTCTATAAACTTTTCAGCGTCTTCTGGTGCAACTAATACAGCCATTCTTTCTTGTGATTCAGATATAGCAAGTTCTGTTCCATCTAAACCTTCGTATTTCTTCGGTATTGCATCGAGGTCAATTAAAAGTCCATCACTTAATTCTCCAATTGCAACAGACACACCACCTGCTCCAAAATCATTGCACTTTTTTATCATTTTTAAAACATCAGGATTTCTAAAAAATCTTTGAATTTTTCTTTCTGTTATAGGATTGCCTTTTTGTACTTCTGCACCGCTTGTATAAATAGATTCTTGCGTGTGTTCTTTTGAAGAACCTGTAGCACCGCCACAACCGTCTCTTCCTGTCCTACCACCCAACAAAATCACTACATCGCCTGCTGCCGGCTTTCCCCTAAAAACATTTTTCTTAGGAACTGCACCTATTACCGCACCTATCTCCATTCGTTTAGCTACATATCCTTCGTCGTAAATCTCTGAAACTTGTCCTGTAGAAAGTCCTATCTGATTCCCATATGAACTGTAGCCGTGGGCTGCTTCCTTAGTAATCTTTCTTTGCGGCAATTTACCTTTTATAGTCATCTCAACTGGCGTTCTTGGGTCTCCGGAACCTGTAACACGCATCGCCTGATACACATAGGCCCGGCCTGATAAAGGATCTCTAATCGCTCCTCCAAGGCAAGTAGCTGCGCCTCCATAAGGCTCTATTTCTGTAGGATGATTATGTGTTTCATTTTTAAACATTACAAGCCATTTCTCGCTTTTACCATTTATGTCGGCATCGACTACGATACTACATGCATTGTTTTCATCAGATTCATCCAGATCGTCAAGCAGGCCCCTTTTTCTCAATTCTTTCATCCCTATTGTAGCTATGTCCATAAGGCACATTGGTTTCTTGCTTTCGCCATAGACAAATTCTCTGGAGTTTTTGTATTCATGAAAGGCTTTTAAGATAGGTTCATTGTATTTCCCATCACAAATTTTCACATCATTGATGTTTGTAAGAAATGTGGTGTGGCGGCAGTGATCGGACCAATAGGTATCTATAACTCTTATCTCTGTAATTGTAGGATTACGTTTTTCTACATCTTTAAAATAAGAATGACAGAATTTAAAATCTCCCAAGCTCATTGCCAAATTTAGCTTCTCATAGAGCTTTTCTATTGAAACATCATCAGATTCAATAAAGCCATCAAGAACTTCCACATCATCGGGACAATCAACTTCTAAATCAACAGTTTCTCTTTTCTCTAATGAAGCTTCTCTTGAATCTACTGGATTAATGCAATAGCATTTTATTTTATCAAATTCCTCATCTGTCAATTTACCACTTAAAACTATAACTTTTCCGCAAAATACTTTTGGTTTAAAGCCGTTTGTAAGTATTTGAATACATTGTTCAGCAGAATCAGCCCTTTGATCATACTGTCCTGGTAAAAATTCGATAGCAAACACTCTATCATCTTTCTCATATGGCAGATCTTCAATGTATACATCATCAAGATTTGGCTCTGAAAAGATCGTATTAACAGCCTTGAAAAAAATATCTTCAGATAATCCTAAAACATCATACCTATTTATTACCCTTACTCTTTCAAGTCCAGAAATATTGAGATTGTTTTTAAGATCATCAAAAAGCTTTTTTGCTTCAATATTGTATTGCGGCTTTTTTTCTACGTATATTCTTTTTACATCACTCACAAAATATCTCCCCCATTAGCCTAAATTACGAACTTTGTAATATTATAATATATAATACATCTTAAATCAATAAGTATTTTGACTAACAAAATCCGAACATTTAATGATAACTTTGTAATTAAGTTTGTTTATAACGTCTATATGTCATCTTAATCGGTTCTGCATATTATATAACAAAAAACTTAAAAAAGAAAAAAATTTATATTGAAATCTAAAAAAATATATCTTATAATAAATTGAAAACATAATAAAGTGTATTTTCGCTCTGCAAAGGCCCGAACCGATTGCAACGAGGTTCAGGCTTTTATTCTGGGAGCCAAACTTATGAAAGAGGGTGTTTATCAAGTTGGAAAAGCTAAATCATTTTGAAACTCCATTATTCGATGCATTAATGGAGTATGTCAACAACAACACCATACCATTTCATGTCCCAGGTCACAAAAAAGGCAATGGAATGGCTAAAAAGTTTTTTGATTTTGTAGGCAAAAATGTATTATCAATGGATGTTACTGTGTTTGAACAAGTTGACAGCCTTCACAAGCCTACCGGTCCCATTAAGAAAGCTCAGGAATTAGCTGCCGATGCTTTTGGTGCCGATGCTACATTTTTTTGCATCCATGGGACATCGGGAGCTATTCAGGCTATGATCCTAAGTGTTATGGGAGAAAATGAAAAAATAATTGTTCCAAGAAACATTCACAAATCTGTTACATCAGGTATTATCTTAAGTGGTGCTATCCCAGTTTATATGCAACCTGAAGTTGATAAAAATGTAGGCGTTGCTCTTAATGTGACTCCTGAAACTGTAGAGGAAGCATTAAGAAACAATCCTGATGCAAAGGCTGTTTTAATTATAAATCCGACTTACTATGGTGTTTCTGCAGACATTGTAAAAATTGCTGAAATAGTCCATGACTACGGAGCTGTACTGATGGTGGATGAGGCCCATGGACCACACCTAAAATTCAACGAAAAACTTCCTATTTCAGCTATGGAAGCAGGTGCTGACATCTGCGCACAAAGCACTCATAAGATAATAGGCTCTATGACGCAAAGCTCTATGTTGCACGTCAAGTCAAAAAGGATTGACGTAAATAGAGTGAAGCAAGTTATGAGCCTGTTACAGACCACAAGTCCCTCTTACATTTTATTAGCATCACTTGATGTAGCAAGAATGCAGATGGTAACAGAAGGAAAAGAATTGTTGGACAGGACAATTGAACTTGCAGAATACGCTCGTCGAGAGATCAACAATATAAACGGTCTTTATTGTTTCGGAAACGAAATTGTAGGGCGAGATGGAGCGTATGATTTTGACCCGACAAAAATCACTATTACTGCTAAAGGCCTTGGCATAACAGGTCATGAATTAGAAGATATACTGGCGAAAAAATACTACATTCAACCAGAATTAGCCGATATGTACAATACATTGTGTGTATTTTCCATAGGCGACACAAAAGAGAATGTAGATTACCTTATAAGGGCATTGAGGGAAATCAGTGAGACACTGTACAAGGACAATGTAGAAATGTCGAAAGCTTTAGATATACCAGAGATACCAGAAATGGTGTTATCCCCCAGATATGCGTTTGAATGTTCTAATATCGCCTTGCCTTTGGAAGAAAGCATTGGGCAGATTAGCTCGGAATTTCTAATGGCATATCCTCCCGGTATCCCAATATTATGTCCTGGAGAAAGGATAACCAGAGAAATCATAGAATATGTAATTGAAATGAAAAATGCCAAGCTAAGCATTCAAGGAACAGAAGATCCAAATGTGGAATATATAAAAGTAGTCAACGATTTGCAGATATTGAATATAACAGCATAAAGAGCCCTACAACAAGTAGAGCTCTTTTTTATAAATTATTTTTCTTCTAAGTTTCTTTTGCGCTCTTTATATTCTTCTTCGCTTATCTCTCCTCTTGCATATCTCTCTTTTAAGATTTCAAGCGCATCACTGCCTCTTTGTGAGCCTTTTTTGTTCTGAAACAGTGAAACAATGAAATATATAGCACCAACTACTATTACAACTTGAAGTATCATCCAGATGAGGCCAAAAATTATGCCTCCACCGTAACCCCATCCATTCATTAATCCCCACATCATAATATCATCCTCCTTCAAATCTATTATATGACAAAATTGTGAAGAATTCATGAATTTTAATTAATTATCGGCAATTTCACTGTGAATTTTGTCCCTTCATTTAAAATACTTTCAACATTTATAGTACCATTATGAGCTTTTATTATAGCCTTAGCAATTGATAACCCTAAGCCACTGCCACCATAATCCCTGCTTCGTGACTTTTCACTCCTGTAAAATCTTTCGTATATAAAAGGCAAATCTTCTTTCGGTATGCCTATGCCGTTGTCAGAAACTGTAATCACTGCAAATTGTCCTTCATTGTACAGTTTTACTTTTATGTTTCCACCTTCACCTGTGTATTTATTAGCATTTACAAGCAGATTAATCAGTACCTCTGATATTCTATCTTTGTCTGCAACCACAAAAATGTCATCTTCAATATTTTTCTCCAAATGCTGATTTTTATTGATAAAAATGCTTTCGTAATTTATCAATAAACTTTTAATCAATTCCGACAAATTGAATCTTGCTTTATTTATCTTTAGATTGTCAATTTCTATTTTATTCAATAATTCAATATCATTTATGAGATTAGACAATCTTACTACTTCTTCATAAAGGCTTACAATCCTTTCTTTAGATGGCTCCCAAACACCGTCAATTATAGCCTCTAAATGACTTTTAAGGGTTGATAAAGGCGTTCTCAATTCATGTGCTATATTTTGCGTCAACTGTGCTCTTAGCATCCCTTGACTTTTTAATGATGCGCCAAGATGATTTATGGCAGCAGTTAATGCAAGCAATTCCTCCTCTTTTGGTATTTCTTCTACTCTGACGTCGTAATCTCCACTTTCTAATTTACTTGCTACTTTTGCTATATTCAAAATAGGCTTTGTAAGATATTTTGCAACATATATGCTTATTATCAGCACCAATGCAATCGTCAATATTGTTATTAATGCGATATATTTATTTACATCGTACAAAAACTTATAATCCAGTTTGCTCATAGGCATAGTGCCGCTATACGTTATATCAACATAGGCAACCTTTTTGCCATCTACAACTATCGGGAGGGTTTGGGTTGACATTTTGCTACTACTTGCCATGCCCATCATTGAAAGCATTGATGGCGTCTTAATGATTATATTGCCTTTCAAATCCCTAACCACAATGTCATACCCACTCATCATTAGAGTATGTGCCATTCTGCTACCTGTCTCATTCCAACTGCCCGTCTCCTTGTACGTTTCAGCGATTGATGAAGCAATGTTGTCAAACTGCACATTTGCTGACTGTTTAATGTAAATTCCAAAATTATTTATTATTAAAATATTTATGGTAATGCTGAATACGACTATCGATAATAAAGCAATAGATATAAACGATACAGCAGTTTTAGTTCTTATATCATTTTTAATCATTTTCTTCACCAAATTTATAACCTGCCCCATACACAGTTTTTATATATGTTGGATTTTTAGGATCATCTTCTATCTTTTGCCTCAAGTTTTTTATATGAGCGTCTATCGTCCTATCGAAACCATCAAAATCGTAGCCAAAAGCCTTTTCAATAAGCTCGCTTCTCGTAAATACCTTGTTGGGATTTTGCGCCATCACAGTCAACAACTTGTACTCATTTGGCGTTAAATTGACGATCCTACCTTTCTTCTTCACTTCGTATGATCTTGTATCAATTACAAGATCGCCATCATTAAACATGAATATATCATTTAATGGCAAATCATTCTTTGTCCTTCTAAGTATAGCTTTGACTCTCATTGTCAACTCTCGAGGGCTAAATGGCTTCGTTAAGTAATCATCTGCACCAATTGTAAAACCATATACCTTATCATCTTCACTTACTTTAGCAGTAAGCATTAAAATTGGCACCTTTGATAAAGCTCTTATTTTTCTGCATATTTCTTCACCGGACATGCCTGGCAGCATTAAATCTAATATGACCAAATCTGGATTTACAGTTTTAAAAGTATTTAAAGCATTGGCACCATTGGTCTCAGTTAAAACGGTGTACCCTTCCTTTTCAAGATACGCTTTTATAACGTCCAAGATTTTCTCTTCATCATCTATTGCCAGTATTTTCATCACAAAACACCTCAGATATATTATACATTATAATTGTGAAGAATAAATGAAAAAAAAGATACCACAATCTAAATTATGGTATCTTTTTATAGATCTTTCACAAACTTATACCTGTGCATCTATATATCTTGCAAGTCTGTATTCTAATTGTTCTTTTGGCATAAATCCGATAACTTTGTCAACTAATTGTCCATTTTGAAAAACACCTAACGTAGGAATGCTCATTATCCTATATTGCGATGCAATCAAAGGATTCTCGTCAACATTTAACTTTACAACCTTTATTTTATCAGAATATTCCTCTGCAAATTCTTCCAATACAGGTGCCATCATTCTGCAAGGTCCACACCATGCAGCCCAAAAGTCAACTAAAACAGGCTTATCGGAATTATACACCTCAGTATCAAAGTTCATATCTGTAACGTTAATAGGTTTCATCAATATCCCTCCTTTATACTATACCCCCGGTATATGGGTTATCGCTAAATTAAATATACCACCTTTTTAACAAATTGTCAATAATTATTGAGATATGGTCTTAAAATATTGATCTACCTCATCGTATGTCATGGCACCATTGCTTATAGCCTTTATTATTCCATCTTTGTCAATGAAAAATGACATCGGTATAAATTGAACTTTATAATCCATGGCTACCTTTGCATCGCTGTCTAAAAGGACATCAAAACTATAACCCTTTCCTGAAAGGTAATTTTCAACAGTTGATTTATCCTCACCAATATCTATCGCCAATAAGACAACATCATTTTTGTTATTCTCATAAAACTTGTTTAATTCAGGCATCTCAATCTTACAATATGGACATGTTGTAGCCCAAAAATTTAATATGACCTTTTTCCCTCTTAGCTTTGATAATGTTACTGTTTTCCCATTTACATCTTTTAGCGTAAAATCCGGCGCTAAATCGCCTTTTTCAATACCTACTTGAGCATTGCTGGCACCATTATTCGCATTCTGGCTCTTTGTTTGACTTGACACTACGTAATTGTTCAAAAAGTAAATTGAAATTCCCAATATCAAAACTAAAACTATTGAAACAGTCAATATCATATTTTTGTTGCTGCTTTTTGACTTCTTCTTATTTGATTTCACTCAAATCACCTCAAATATTAATGTAACTTTCAAGCCTTATAATGAGATTAAAATACATCAAAATTCCGAAAATTATCAAAAATAAACCGCCAATTTTTTCAATATACGGCATAATAAAATTTATCTTTTTGTAAAATGCTTTAAATCTATCAATTAGTATAGCAGCTACTATAAATGGAATTCCAATTCCTAATGAGTAAGCAAACAGCAGAAGAACCCCAACATACACAGTGTTTTGTTCACCTGCATATAAAAGGATAGTCGCAAGTATAGGACCAACACATGGCGTCCAACCAGAGGCAAAAGCTATGCCAAAAATGAAACTGCTAAAATACCCCTCCTTTTTGTTAGAAACATTAAGTTTCACTTCTCTGCTCAGAAAAGCCGGCTTTATGATGCCCATCATATAAAGTCCAAATAATAATATTATTATGCCACTGGCTTTTCTAAATAGAACTTTGTATGAAACAAAAAATTTTCCCAATTGACTGGCCGTAGCTCCCATGAGAACAAAAACGATGCTAAAGCCCAACACAAATAAAAATAAATTGAAAAAATTTTTCTTCTTACCGCCGAAAATATACGTCACGTAAACAGGTATTAGCGGTAAAATGCATGGCGAAAAGAACGAAACAATACCACCTAAAAACGCTGCAAATAAAGACACTTAAATCCCCCTTACCCCCTATAGAGGGGTCGTTTACTTTAATTATACTACATCGAATTTTTAAAAACAAATAAAGCTATAAACGATTGTCTATAGCTTTGAGATAATATCGACATTTTCTTTTACTTTCTCTAAATCTATTAAAGATGCGGCATCACTGTCTATTACAATTGTGACATCAGGATGCAATGATAAAACAGTTGATGGAACATCTGTCGTAAGATAGCCGTTTAAAGTCTCTTTTATAGCTTTTGCTTTGTTTTTACCAGATGCCAATAATAAAATTTTCCTTGATTTCATTATCGTGCCTAGCCCCATTGTTACAGCTTTTCTCGGAACTTCATCAATGCTTTTGAAAAATCTCTTATTTGCATTTATAGTTTCTTCTGCCAGATCTACTATGTGTGTCTTTGTATTTATATAGTCATCAGGCTCATTAAAACCAATGTGCCCATTTACACCTAAACCTAATAATTGAAGATCAATTTCTCCAAACTTTTCTATCTCCTCATCGTACAATCTGCAGTCTCTATCAAAATCGTCTGAAACCCCTTTTGGTATGTGAATATTATCCTTTTTTATATTTATATGATTGAATAAATTTTCATACATGAAGTAGTGATAGCTTTGAGGATGGTCATCTGGCAGTCCTACATATTCATCAAGGTTAAAGGTTATGACGTAGGAAAAATCAATCTCTCCATTATTGTACATCCTGATTAACTCTCTATAAGTTCCAAGCGGTGTAGAACCTGTGGCAAGACCTAATACAGAATTCGCTTTTCTGTTTACCTGTTCTTTTATGATCTCCGCTGCAGTTCTGCTCATTTCATCATAGTTATTTGTTATTATTACTTTCACAAGAATCATCCTTTCGATTTTATATTAATATTAAGTAATTTGTCTTAAGAAGAACGTCAGCAGATGCGCCTATTGCGGCGGCATCTTCGTTTAACTTTGTATATATGATCTTTACATCAAACGGGACCATTTTATCAATTAGCTTTTTTATACTATCTACTATATCGATGCCTAAGTTTATCACATCGCCTGCTATGACTATAAGCTCTGGATTTAATATGCTAATGATGTTAGCAAAACCCATGCTTAAATTTTCTATGAATTCATCAAAAGCTCTGATACAAATCTCATCTTTTGCCAAATATCCATTAACAAAATCCTTTATCGTACCAAATTTTCCATTCGACATATTCTTTAATGTGGAGACAAGACCTAAAAGCGATGCTTTGCTTTCAAAATACCCATAATCTTCGTATAAATACTTTTTACCTAAAACATCTCTGCCTATAGCCATGTATCCAACTTCTCCTGCTGTGTATTTATGACCCCTCACTAATTTTCCGTTAATATATATTCCAGAACCAATGCCGTTTCCTATTGTTACAAGTACAAAATTGTTGACATCTTTGCATGAACCTATCCATCTTTCACCTAATGCTGCGTAATTAACGCTATTGTCTATAAATATGTCATAGTCAAACGCTTCTTTCAACTTAGAAAAAAGGTTAAAGTCAACCCATGAAAGTCCCGGCGCATACACTGTTCCTTTTTCTATATTTGTTATGCCAGGAGCTCCAACACCTATGCCTGCAATGTCATCTCGATATTCTAATAATTCCTTAATGATTTTGACTGTGTTTAAAAAAGCTTCCTCTTTTATTCCTGTAGGCCTTTTTATCTTTTTTATTATTTTTCCTTCCAAATTTGTAAGCACTCCAATTGTATTTGTCGATTCTATATCGATGCCTATGGAAAACTTCGCATTAGGATTAAAAGTAAGCTCTATAGGCTTTCTACCCGCTGATGTAGTATTGCCATACCCTTCTTCGCTCACAAGACCTTCCTTTATCAATTCATCTACTATTCCAGATACTGTCGACTTGCTCATATTAAGGACTTTAGAGATTTTAATGCGGGAGATAGGCTGCATTTTTTTAATGACATCTAAAACATTTGCCGTGTTCATATTTTTGATAAGATAATTAGTACCCTTCCTATACTGCGTCAATTTATCACCTCCCTAATTAGTTCACTCCCAGAACCAATTGCCTTTAAAAAATTAGTTCGAACATCGAACTTTTATCTAATAATATTATACCATCAAAAACATCCTTTTGTAAATAATTTTTACGTACGATTTAGGAGGAATTTCTAAATTTTTGTAGAATATATGTTTTATAATTATGCGAGAAAATTAGACAGACAAAAAGCGAAAGTAGGTTAGCATATAATTATGAATAAGAGAAAAAATTTTATAGTAAAAATTGTATCAATGGCAATATTAATATTTACATTGACTTTTACAGCAGGTTGCTCAAAAAACAACTCAAATTATCATGAAGAAAAAAGCTGGGCATTTTCTAAAATTATCATTTTAAATGGTGAGACTTATGTTGGCACATCTGATGATGTCACTTCTATTGACAAGAAAATTGGTACTATTAAATACTTTTCAACTGGGGAGGCAAATATAAATAATACGATTTTTTCAAACTATTATAAAGTTGGCACTAATTTATACTCTATTCCAAATGTTAACACAAAAGATGCAATTGCAGTAGAAATATCCAAAAATCATTATATTAAAGCAATTAACAAGCGTTTAATCAATTAAAAAATTTGAAAGGAGATTGAAAAAATTGCATGTTCGTAAGCTATATATCGTTATTAGTACATTTATAATGTTATGTATTTTAATTTTTTTAGTGATATCTGACGTGACTTCTGAAACAAATATGGTCATATCAAAAGTAAAATCTGGACTTAATGCTGGATTGAATGACTTTTTGCTTAATGCACCTCGTACCAAGGTAAATGCTAATGGAAGTTATGGTAATGATTATATACAAAATGAAAATAGCCAATCGTTTTATTATGTGCCAAATGGAAATAACCAATCACTATGGATAATAGTATATAAAGATCTTTTGATAAACTTAAATCAAGATGAAAGTTTTCCTTTATGCAAGGTTACCAGTGTAGTTTTAGATTCAGATTTAGATACTGTTTTAGATGCTACAGCAACTGTTAATTTTCAAATTCTATTGGGATTTTCTAAAACTATTTATGTTCATCAAGAAATCAGACCTCTACCTCATTTTAAGCATATGACTGGTATGGATAAAATATAAGATATTCATTTCTCTGCAAATAAATTTTAGACTAAATGGTCTGGAAAGGAGTATTTATGACAATCAAACATAAAAATTTATGGATTTTTATATTTATTGGCTTGATTGCATTATTATTGGTTTCGTCTATCTCTAATCTTTTATTATATTTAAAATCGGTAAATATAAACAATTACCTTTCAAGGAGAGTTTTTGAAGATACCTCTGGTTTCGCATCATCAGTCTTAAAAACTGATCAAATATTAAATGATTCTTTGCATAGTAAACAAATTACAATCGGTAATGCTAACATTCTGGGAAATGAATTTTTAAATCAGAGCAATGATATTTTTGATTTGGTAGATATATATGTACATAATGCAATGGAAGAAATACCTATGGGTAACATTATATCTTACATTCCAGAGGAATTTTCATTGTACATAAGCCGAATATTGAATAGACCTCCTCAATCATTTGACATTTATGCATACAACAAAGACGAAATTATTAAATTAAATAAAGAACAATTGGCTAAGTTTACTAAGATGAAAGACATAAATGATAAATTAGTGGAAATTGTAAAAAAAGATGTGAAGGGACTAAAAACATATGGGATAGAAAACAATGCTGATTTTACTCCTTCGAATGCTATTAAAAATCCGTTGTGGAAAAGACTAATTAACGATATTGTAGACTACAAAAATAAAATTCATTGGTCACCCGGCTTCATATTGAATTAATAAATTAAAGTTGTATAATAATTCTAAAGTTAGAATGTTTCAATACATTACATTAAGAGGTGTTATTTATGAAAGACAATGAGTCGAATAAAAAAAATGAATTTGAGAAGGAATTAGATAAACTAAAAGAGTGGGAAGAAAACCAGTACACCCCTGGCTATTATATTGGAACGGGACGAATTCCTGAACCCATAAAAGGGGTTGGCAAATATCCTTTTATACAAATAATTATTGGCTTGATAATATTATTACCCATGATAATTGCCGTAATCGATGAGACAGATGTGTTAAATATAATATCATTTATAATACCGGCCATAATTGGTCTTTCCCTCATTTATGGAGGCATAATAAAATTAATAAACATGAAAAAAATTAGAAAATGAAACAAATTGCATTGACATAATTTTTTGACTTATTATATAATGAAGTAGATGTCTTTTAAAAATATTATATAGTCTATGTAAAGGGGAGTAGTTCACATATATAAATATGTGGCAAAGTCAACATGCTGGTTTTAACCTGGCTTTGCCTTAAAGAATGAGACCTTTACGTAATATGTTGCACATATTATGTAATAGGTTTTATTTTTTTGGCATACTAATTACAAGGAGGCAGATTTGATGAATGCTTTAATATCGTCTTTTATTCTCGTCTTTGCATCTGAAATGGGCGACAAGTCACAGTTTATGGCTATGGCATTTGCCACATTTATAAAAGCCAGAACTGTCTTAATTAGCATATTAATCGCTGCCCTTTTAAATATGGGTATTGCAGTTTTGTTTGGCTCATTTATTACAGAGTACATACCGATAAAATACGTGAAGCTATTGGCTGCCATATCTTTTTTAATTTTTGGATTGATCACATTAAAAAATGGCCATGAAGGACATGAAAAAATCAGAAAATCCAAATACGGTCCAGTTTTCACCATAATAAGTACATATTTTATTTCGGAATTTGGAGATAAGACACAGCTTTCGACACTAGCGCTTACTGCCACATACAAAAATCCTGTATTTGTTTTATTAGGTGCTACTGCAGGAATTTTCATAGCTGATGTCATTGGAATCGTATTGGGAGTTTATTTAGGTAAGAAATTGCCAACAAAACTTTTGCATTACATATCAGCCATCATTTTTATAATATTTGGCTTTATCACTTTGTACGAAGCAAAAACTCTATAGAAAGCAAAATGGATACCTTTCGGTATCCATTTTGCTCCTCTTAGCCTCTCATTAACAATCATTTTTATCTCGCATAAGAAAATACCATATTGCCTACTTTTAGTGCAACTGGCAACGACCAAAGCCACTGATTGGTATTGCTGTTGTCAAAGTAATAAAGTGCACCGTTTGTAGGATCTACACCGTTTAAGGCATCCCTTGCAGCACTTATTGAGTCTGGTGTAGCAGGTAGATTTATCCATCCATTTTCAACAGGCGTAAATTGATAGTAACCGTTGCTATCGACTTGGTATATTACGCCTTGTATTGTGTTAGGAAATATACCACTTTTTACCCTATTCACTATCACGGCACCGACAGCAACTTTAGCTTGATATGGTTCACCACCAGCTTCCGCATTTATAAGCCTTGATAGAAGATCCAAATCAGCATTTGTGTATGAAATAACACCTCTTTGGATAGAACCTCTGTTTGCAGTTACATCGCTTCTTATACTTGAAGAAGTTGATGGTGTACCAGACGTCGATGTTGGTATGACAAAAACTTGCCCTGGATAAATCATATCGCCTGTTAAACCATTTACATTTTTTAAAGCATCTACAGTAGTACCATACTTCATGGCAATTAAGTATAAACTATCGCCTTTCTGGACTGTATATGTGTTGTCACTGCCAGGTACAACTAATACTTGCCCCGGATATATTACTGTATCACTGAGATTGTTAAGCTTCATTATTTGATTGTATGTTGTGCCATAATTTAAGCCTATCTTGTATAGGCTATCACCAGGTTTTACAGTATACGTTGCCGCAAATGCCGTCTGAGAAAATAAAAGAGCCGCTGCTAATGATGCAATGAGAGGCTTTACCTTAATACATTTTTTTAACATAAAAATCCCCCTTTTGCCTCCGAGGTTAGTTGACGGGTTCGGGCAAAGGGACGCCCTACCACCTAAGTGGATTCACCCCAAAAAAAGATCCCCCGTACCCCTTTTCGGGGATTCGGCATATTTTACTTTAATTATAAGGGGAATGATTGTATATGTCCATATTAAACTGATGGGAATATAGGCAATTAGTGGCATTCACTGTAACCGCAAAATGGACAGTAAATACATCCGCTTTCAGGAACTAACTGTGCACCACAGTCAGGGCATGTATATTCTTTAGAAGAATTTTTTACTTCCATCTGCTGATTTTTCGTCGCTTCTTTTTGCATTTTATACCCTCCAATATATAGTGAATTTATAAATATATTATACCATATATTGTGTAGTATGTCACTAAAAATAAATAACAATCCCATATATCAAATTTTCGGGATTGTTATTTTAAATTCAGATCCTTCATTTAATTTGCTTTTTACTTCAATACTCCCACCGTGCAGCTCAACAATAAGCTTTGCAATAGATAGTCCTAAGCCCATTCCACCAGTTTCTTTACTTCTTGCCTTGTCAACCCTATAAAATCTGTCAAATACATAAGGAATCTCTTCTTCAGGTATTCCAATGCCGTCGTCTTTAATTATTACGGCTACATTTTTATCTACTTCTTCTGCATAAATTTTTATATTGCCATCAATGTCTGTATATTTTAATGCATTATCAAGAATTATTCTTAATAGTTCCTTTATAAGGTTCCTATCTGCATTCACTTCCAAATTTTTATGGCAAAAAATTTCAATGCTTTTTTCATTGAAAATCACTTTAGCATCCCTGACTATTTCTGCAATCAATTCATAAACATTAAATAATTTCTTATTTATATTAAGCGTCTTGTTATCTCCTCTTGCCAGCATCAAAAGCCTTTCAATCAATATCTCCATTTCTTGCTCTTCTTTTTTTAAAGCGCCTATAGACTCTTCCAGTACATCTTTGTTGTCTTTCCCCCACCTGTCTATAAGTTCTATATATCCTTTCAAGATAGACAAAGGTGTCCTAAGCTCATGGGAAACATTTGATATAAATGCATTCTGCCTTTTAAAATAGTCTTCCAGCCTGTCCAGCATGTCATTAAACGTAGCAGCGAGCTTAGACAGTTCATCATTATTTCCGCTAATGCTCAATCTTTTATTTAATTTTTTCTCGTCGATTGCATGAACTTCTCTCACCATATAATCAACAGGCCTTAATGCTCTACCTGTTATAAAATATCCTGCAAAAAAAGACACCAAAACTCCAATGACATCGGAAACAGCCATCATCACAAACAAAAGCTTTAAGAAAAAATACTGATTTTTTAAATCTTCATAAACCTGAATGTAAAAAAACTTATTCCCGTAAGTATACTCTCTGTTTATATATGCTATATGCGTCTCATCTTTTTCTATTTTTGTAGGTGCATTTATATTTTTATCATATGGTATACCAATCAAATGCGGTGAAGACACGTACACAATTTTTCCATGCGAATCCACAATCTTTAAATACATATTTTCACCTATTGACGATCCGAAAAGCAAATCTTTGTCTACACTTGTTATTATGCCATCAACTTCTTTCAGCTTTTCGACTATGACATCTGATTGATTTTGTATATCGTCAAACGCTTGATATACAAGGTAATATTTGAGACCGTATAACACAGATGCATTAAGCACTATTAAAATAAATGAAAATATGATAGCATAAAGCAATGCAATTCTCAACTTTATTGATAATTTAAAGCTTTTAATCTTCATCTTTTTCTTTCTTTAAAGAATATCCTACACCTCTTATCGTCTGTATCAACTTATTATTAAACGGTTCATCAATTTTACTTCGCAAATACCTTATGTACACATCTACTATGTTAGTCTCACCAATATAATTGTAGCCCCATACATTCTCCAATATATTTTCCCTTGTAAGCACTATTTCAGAGTTTATAATCAAATATTTCAAAAGCTCAAACTCTTTTTTCGTCAACTCAACCTTTATTCCGTCTCTTTTTACTTCGTATGTAGACAAATCCATTGTTATGCCATCATATACCAATTTATTAGCATTTGACTTTGCATTTTTTCTAAGAGCGTTTCTTATTCTCGCCATAAGCTCTTCAATCGAAAACGGCTTAGTCAGATAATCATCAGCACCTATATCAAACCCAAATACCTTGTCTTTTACATCATCTTTTGCGCTTAAAATTATTACAGGCGTCGATGATTTCTTTCGCAGTTCTCTCAATACTGAAAAACCATCCAAACCGGGAAGCATCAAATCTAAGATTATCAAATCGTAATTTCCATCTAAAGCCTCTCTTAAGCCACTATTGCCGCTATATTCTAATGCCACACTATAACCTTCATGTTCAAGCTCTATCTGTAAAAACCTTGCAATTCTTTTCTCATCTTCAATTATGAGTATGCTTTCTTCCATTAAAATCACCAATTTTTATTATAGCACATTAAGTACGCTATAAAAATCAGGAAATGAAATATTCACACATTCTGCATTTTTTATCTTTGTACTGCCATCAGCTTTTAGAGCAGCAATGCTTAATGACATAGCAACTCTATGATCGTTGTAGCTGTCAACCGTAGCACCATACAGCTTTTCTTTCCCACGAATTACCATGCCATCGTTTGTAGCTTCTATGTCGGCGCCCATTTTCTTCAATTGACTTACCATGGTGTCTATGCGATTGCTTTCTTTTACTTTTAGTTCGTCAGCATCTTTTATAACTGTAGTACCATCAGCGTAAGCTGCTGCTACGGCAATAACCGGTATCTCATCAATCAACCTCGGTATAATCTCACCACCGATCACAATTCCCTTTAGATGCGAAGATCTTACTACTATGTCCGCTACAGGTTCATTGTTTACGACTTTCTCCTCTATTATTTCAACATTGCCACCCATTTTATTCAGCACATCTATTATTCCTGTTCGCGTGTTGTTTATATTTACATTTTTTATCAATACTTCTGAATCAGGCAATATGCTGGCTGCTACCATAAAATACGCAGCAGAAGATATGTCGCCAGGAACCAAGATTTCGCACCCATGCAGTTTTTCCACAGGATGGCATATCACCTTATTGTCATAAGACTCAAAATTTCCGCCAAAGTAATTAAGCATAAGTTCGCTGTGGTTTCTGGACAAATATGGTTCCTCAATTGTCGTAACGTCCTGTGCATACAAACTTGCCAGCATTATGCATGATTTTACTTGAGCACTGGAAACTTCTGTTTTGTAGTTAACCCCCTTAAGTGTATTGCCTTTTATGGTAAGAGGTGCATAATTGTCATAAACCGCTGTTATTTTCGCTCCCATCATTGATAGCGGCTGTATTATTCGTTTCATAGGCCTTTTTCTTAAAGACTCATCACCGGTTATAGTAGATGCAAATTTCTGACCAGCTAAAATACCTGATAAAAGGCGCATCGTTGTACCAGAGTTTCCAGCATCTAAAACATCAAGGCTTTCATTCAGATACATGCCATTTCCTTTAACATATACATCATCATTAACTATTTCTATCTCCACACCTAACTTTCTCATGCAATTTATCGTCGAAAAGCAATCTTCACTTTTTAAGAAACCTTTCACAACAGTATCGCCAACAGCAATAGAGCCAAACATTATGGCTCTATGAGATATAGATTTATCTCCAGGAACATTCACTACACCTTTTAGATGGCTTTTTTTAGAAATTTCTACCTCCATAAAATATTCATTCCTTTCCAAAGTCAAGAAGCTATGCTTTTTCTGATTTCTCTTGCTGTATCAAAAAATTCACACAGTGACTTTATATCGTCACAATCAAGGCTAAATAAAAATTCGTTTAAAAGATTTTCATAATCTATTATCAGCCTTTTTATAACATCTTTGTTATTCAAAATAATATCCTTCCACATCTCAGTCTGGGACATCGATATTCTCGTAGAGTCTTTAAAACCGCCAGCAGCGAATCTTATAGCATCTGCGTCTTCTCTATATGCAAAATTAGTCAGAGCCGCCGATAAAATATGTGGCACATGGCTTACAATGCCTACTATCCTATCATGTGAATAGCTATCAACAAGTATAGGATTAGCACCAATTTTTTTAATTATTTCATCGATGAAAATCTCTACCACACTGTCAGGTGTTTTTTCATCAGGAATTATAAAATAATTGCTTCCAAAAAAGAGTTCAGAACTGCTTGAAGAAAATCCACACTTTTCAGAGCCTGCCATAGGATGACCACCTATAAAGAATTTATCTTTCGGCAATATGCCCTTTACCGCATCCATTATCGTTTTTTTTGTGCTTCCAACATCAGTTATCACACAGCCGTCTTTTAAGTGGGGAAGCATTTCTTCTATGCAATTTATGACTATTCCAACAGGAGTGCATACAAATACTACGTCTGTGTCTATTGGTTTATCAATTTCTTTTAAGCCTTCATCAATTATTCCTTCCCTTAAAGCTTCATCGATATAATCATCTTTCACGTCTACACCTATTATACCTAAATTTGTATACTTTCTTATGGCTTTCGCCAAAGAGCCACCTATAAGCCCCAATCCTATGATCGCTACTTTTTCAATCATTTAAAATCACGTCCTACCGCATTTGCTATATCAGATATTTCTTCTGCCAAAACTCTAAATTCATCTGGCGTCAATGACTGCGCACCGTCTGATAAAGCATTTTTAGGATCAGGATGAACTTCAATTATAAGGCCATCTGCTCCGGCAGCTATTGCAGCTTTCGCCATTGGATTTACTAAAAAAGATTTTCCTGTTCCATGGCTCGGATCGACTATTATTGGCAAGTGGCTTAGTCTTTTTACAACAGGCACCGCACTTAAATCAAGGGTATTTCTCGTGTACTGCTCGAATGTCCTTATTCCTCTTTCACAAAGTATCACATTTTTGTTGCCTTCGCTTAAAATGTATTCAGCAGCATTAAGCCACTCTTCTATTGTGGCTGCAATGCCTCTCTTTAAAAGAACAGGCATATTAGACCTGCCCACTTCTTTAAGTAGCGAAAAGTTTTGCATGTTTCTCGCGCCGATTTGCAATACATCTGCATATTTGGCTACAATTTCTATAGAATAGACGTCCATAACCTCCGTAACTATTTTTAAACCTGTATGCTTTTTAGCTTCATATAACATCTCAAGTCCTTCTCTTTCAAGTCCTTGGAAAGAATATGGAGACGTGCGGGGCTTGTATGCACCACCTCGCAAAAATTTAGCTCCAAACATCTTGACTGCTTCTGCACTTTCAAAAAGCTGCTCTTTGCTTTCAACAGCACATGGACCAGCCATTATGACTACACTTTTACCACCAACTTGGACACCGTCTACATCTACAATTGTAGATACAGGATTAAATGTACGACTTGCAAGTTTGTAAGACTCAACTATAGGTATGACTTTCTCAACGCCTTCCATAAGCTCAACATTTTTATCTTTAAGTTTTTTCTTGTCGCCAATCACACCTATTACTACTCGTTCTTCTCCTTTAGAAATGTGGGGTTTTAAATCAAGAGATAATAAAAGATTTGACACATCAGAGATTTGCTTTTCTGTAGCACTTGGCTTCATAACAATTACCATTTAAAAATCCTCCATTCTACCGTTTTACATGTATTTAGGATATGAACCTAATACCTTTAAAAACTCCGTTTTACCCATCAACACACCTAATATTTTATTAATGCGATTATCGCATCTATGACCTTCAATGTCAACCCAAAACACGTATTCGCCCATCTTCCTTCTGGAAGGCCTTGATTCTATCTTTGTCATATTCACATTTTCTCTGGCAAACACCTCTAATATCTTGTAAAGACTTCCCGGCTCATTTGGAACAGAAAATATTAGAGATGTCTTGTCGTTTCCTGTGTATTCGCAATCACTTGAGGCAAGAACGACAAACCTCGTAAAATTGTTTTTCACATCTTGTATGTCTCTATCGATTATTTGCGCTCCGTAAATTTCTGCAGCCCTGGCATTACCTATTGCTGCAGCATGGGCTTTATTTTTTATTTCAGAAACAGCTTTTGCCGTACTATCTGCAGTTACAATTTCAGCATTTGGCAAGTTTCTCCTGATATAGTCTCTACACTGAGCAAGTGCCTGTGGATGAGAGATTACAAGCTTTATTTCATCAAAGTCCAGATTTTTGTCAGCGATAAGACAATGAGATATAGGAATGACTATCTCTCTTTTTATTTTAAGCCCATCAGCATCATTTATAAGCATATCCAATGTGACATTTACAGTGCCTTCTATAGAGTTTTCTATCGGAACTAATCCCTCATCATCTTCATTAATGCACAACATTGTAATGATATCTGGAATTGTCTTTAATTCCTTAACGCAGTATCCTCGTTTTTGATTAATATAAAAGATAAGAGCTTGTTCAGAAAATGTGCCTTTCGGTCCAAGGTAGTAAATGTTCATGCCACACCCCCTTTAACTGTTTTCTTGATATTTTAATACTCTATTCTGCTAAAGTCAAGAAAATTTCTTTTATTAGTTCAATACATTCAATATTTCATCTTCTAAAATATCGAAGACTTCAGCATTGCCATATCCTAACGGCAGGACAAACTTTATCTTGCCTTCTCTGTTTTTCTTATCATGCTTTATGCTCTCAACTATTTCATGCTTGTCTATATTGCCGTAATCAACAGGAAGACCGCATGAAACCAACAAATTTTTGATGCGCAAAAGATAACTTTCATCGATGTACTTTCTGTTTAAGGCGATTTTACCAGCATAATACATTCCAATTGCAACAGCTTCACCATGAATGTACTTTTTGTACCGCGTAATTGATTCTAAGGCGTGTCCTATAGTATGCCCATAGTTTAAAATGGCTCTTATATTATTTTCTTTTTCATCTTTTGATACAACATCGCTTTTTATTTCACATGATCTTTTAATCAGATATCTCATCATATCATCATCTAAATTTAATATTTTATCCATATTGGTTTCTAAAAAATTAAGCAATGATTCATCTTTAATTATGCCGTACTTTATTATCTCCGAAATTCCTCCTAAAACTTCCCTTCTATTTAGAGTTTTCAGTACGCTTGTATCAATGAAAACAGCCTTTGGCTGATAAAATGAGCCAACAATGTTTTTCCCCTCATCTAAATTTACTCCAACCTTGCCTCCCACACTGCTGTCAACTTGCGCCAATAAAGTTGTCGGAATCTGTATGAAGTCTATACCCCTCATGTACAGCGCAGCTACAAGTCCGGCTATATCACCTACAACTCCTCCACCTAATGCTATCACAGAACTATCCCTCAATAATCCAAAGTCGAAACACTCCTCCAACAAATGTTTTACTGTGTCTAAATTTTTACTTTCTTCACCAGCTTTTATAACTAAGTGACTTACGGCAAAACCATCTTTCGATAAAGCGTCTTCAACGTTTTGAAGATATATGTTTGACACATTTGAATCAGTGATTATGATTGCCCTTCCACTTCTCAAGTGGTTTCTCAAATATAGCCCAATATCACTTAAAATTCCATTTGAGATGTAAATAGGATATGAATAATTTTTTAAATTTACATTGACGATTTCCATTGGATCAACCCCCTTTAACTTTGTATCAAAATCATTATATATGCATATATTATAATAGAAAATTAAATAAATTTAAACAGTTCTACCTCTTATAGAGGTAATTACCGATTAAAAATCGGTTTTTAAAAAGGCTTTACGAATAACTCGTAAAGCCTTTCTCTATTCTCTCATATTCATTTTCAGCTTAATGCCGGTTGCAGTCTTTGCAAGCCCTCCTTCAGCCGTCTCTCTAAGTGCACAAGGCATAGCTTTCCCTACACTGTCCATTGCACTTACAACGTCATCAAAAGGAATGATGCTTTTCATGCCAGATAAAGCCAGATCAGCGCAAATCAAAGCATTTGCAGCACCAATTGCATTTCGCGTGACGCATGGAACCTCCACTAACCCTGCTACAGGATCACATACAAGTCCCAAAAGATTCATAATGGCAAAAGACGCTGCATTTAAGGCCTCGTCAGGGGAACCACCCATCAATTCAACTAAAGCAGCGGCAGCCATAGCCGACGCTGAGCCCACTTCAGCCTGACATCCTCCTTCTGCACCTGAAAGCGTAGCATTTTTTGCGATTATTATTCCAATTCCAGATGATGTAAACAAGGATTTTATCAATTCATCATCATTTTTGCCAAATTTCCTTGCAATAGTTATCAACGCTCCCGGAATGACGCCACTGGAACCAGCAGTAGGTGCTGCAACAATTTTGCCCATCGCTGCATTTACTTCTGATACTGCAATAGCCGATGCAACAGCTTTTGAAACTGTCTCACCGCTTATTGTAAAATTATTAATTATTTTATCGTACAATCTTTTAGCATCTCCGCCGATAAAACCACCTACAGATTTTACATCTTCTTTCAAGCCTCTTTCGATAGATTTTCTCATCACATCAAGATTTGATGACATCTTTTCTATTATTACATCTCTATCATCGCCAGTCATCTCGTGCTCATAATTTATCACGACTTCCGATATAGGAATATTATATTTTTTTGTAAGCTCCAGTAATTCAAATCCACTACTAAACTGATACAACTTCTTCACCTCAGTACGTTTTATTTATGCTTTATCACACTGTCTACAACTATAGCTTTCTCTATTCCATCAATATGTTCTATTCTTACTCGCACATCTTCTGGTATGGTTTGATCTGATTCAATCACCATAATAGCCATATCCCCCTTTAACTGCCTGTACACCCTCATAAAAGCTATATTTATCATATGCTCCGATAAGACCTTTGTCACCATTGCTATGATACCAGGTTTGTCAATATGCTTTGTAATAAGCGTCTCGTACTCTCCTGTAAACTCCACATTCATGCCGTTAATTTCTTTAAGCACAACATTGCCTCCGCCTATTGACGAACCCAATACTTCAATAACATCACCTAAATTGTTTTTTATAATCATTCTAACTGTATTAGGATGTGATGCATCCTTATCGCTTTTTACAAATGAAAATGAGATGTTTTGCTCTTTTGCCAATTCAAAAGAATTAGGCAGCCTTTCATCATCTGGGTCAAGTCCTATGATTCCGGCGACAAGCGCTTTGTCAGTGCCATGACCCTTATATGTGTTTGCAAAAGAATCATACAGTATAAACTGCACTTCTTTTACATCATCACCTGCTATTTGTCTGGCTATCTTTGCCAGCCGTGCAGCTCCTGCTGTATGTGAACTGCTGGGACCAATCATGACAGGTCCCATTATATCAAAAACGCTGTACTCTCTCAAATTCATCACCTGTCCAAAAGTCTTTCCATTTCATCTAATACATTCTCAAATACATTTAAAGCATCTAAAATCGGCTTCTTTGTTGTAAGATCTACACCAGCTTTTTTTAAGATATTAAGTGGATAATCTGAACCACCGCTTTTTAAAAATTCTATATATCTTTTTACCGCATCATCCCCTTCATTTAAAATCATCTGCGACAATGCAACAGCAGCGGAAAATCCTGTAGCATATTTGTAGACATAAAAGCTTGAATAAAAATGCGGTATCCTTTCCCATTCATAATCGATCTCATCGTCTACTATTATATCATTTCCGTAATAAAATTGATTAAGTTTATGATACTTTTGGCACAATTTTTCTGCAGTCAGCGCTTCACCTTTCTCAGCTTCTTCATGGGTATACTTTTCAAATTCAGCAAACATAACCTGCCTAAATATTGTTCCTTTAAACTGTTCAAGATAATGGTTTAATAGATACAACTTCTCGTTTTTGTCTCTTGCATTTTTTAAAAGGTAGTCTATTAAAATAGATTCATTGCAAGTAGATGCGACTTCTGCAACAAATATCTTATAGTGAGAATTGATGTATTTCTGAGCTTTGTCAGAATAATACGTATGAAGTGAATGCCCCATCTCATGAGCAATGGTGAAAACATCATCCAATTTACCTTGAAAGTTCAGAAGCACAAATGGATGCACGCCATAAGTTCCCCATGAATACGCTCCAGATGTCTTGCCTCTATTCTCATAGACATCTATCCAACGGCTATCAAAGCCTTCCTTTAAGATGCTTACATACTCATTACCCAATGGCTCTAAAGCTTTTAGCACTATGTCTTTGGCTTCTTCGTATTCATATTCTTTGTCAAAGTCAGCAACTAATGGCACATAAAGATCGTACATATGCAGCTCATCAAGTTTCAACATCTTTTTTCTAAGAGAAACATATCTGTGTAATAGATTAATCTTTTCATGTATAGCTTCTATCAAATTGTCGTAAACAGATACAGGGACATTGTCATCAAAAAGCGAAGCTTCCAAAGATGTACTATAATTTCTTATCTTTGAATAGAATACATCTTTCTTAACATTGGAATCTGTCATGGCTGCGTACGTATTGGCAAAATTTTTGTAGACGCTGTAAAGTGATTCAAAGGCCTTCTTTCTGACATTCCTATCTTTACTGCTTATGTATTTAATATAATTTCCATGCGTCAGCTCCACCAAATCCCCATCTTCATCTTCAATAGAAGGAAATCTGATGTCGGCATTATCCAGCATTTTGAATATATTCTCAGGAGAGTGTGCCATGACTTCACTTTCTGCCAATATCATCTCTTCTTTGTCTGAAAGGGTATGAGGCTTATACCTTAATAAATTCTCCAGAAAATGCCTATAATCTATGAAATCATCATTATCCTCAATACAGCTTTTCAAGACTTTTTCATCCATCGATAAAATCTCTGGAGCAATAAAAGAAGCTGCACTAGATGCCTCAATATTAATTCTCATAGCTTTATCTGTCAATGCTTGATATTTGCCATTGCCATTGTCTTCGTCTCTCTTCATCCTGGCATACACAAAAAGCTTCTCTATAATCATCTGCAAGGCATCATTTAGCTTAAGAACATTTAAAAGGGATTCTGCATCTTTAATCTTGCCTTTAAAGTCTGACAATTGCCTTATGATTTCCTTGGCTTTGTCAAAATCGTCATTCCACTCTTTATCGCTTTCATATATGTCTTCCAGTTTCCACTTGTACTTGTCGTCGATGTCTTTTCGATCTTTCAACTTCTTATCCATATTAACCTCCAAATTAGATACTTTCTTTAAATTTTAATTTTTTAATCATATGTTTTTTATTCAAAGCGTTTTTAAAAGCATCTGAATAATCTTGCCCCGCTTTGAAATTTTCAACGAATTCCAACATTGTACTTTCACCATATTTGTCTATAAGTATATTAGATATTTCCTGGATATTGTCCAAATCAACCTCAGAATTGCCAACAATACAATTGCCTATATTGTACATGTTGACTTTCATTTTTTATCGTCCTCTATCAAAAGCGCTCTGGTAGGTGCAGCTTCTGCACCATCTACTTTTAAAGGAGCAGCAATCAATGTATATTTTCCTTCTCTTACGTCTTTTAACCTTAATCCTTCAAGTATAGTTATTCCGTTTCCAAGTAAAGTCTTATGGGTTTCGTGGTTTGGCTGTGCTCTTTCTATTCCAAGTCCATCTGTTCCAACTCCTATTACTTTCTTTTCCTTCAAATACTCAGCTCCGCTTGCATCTAAGAAAATGAAATTAAAGTTGAAACTATCTTCATAAGAATTTTTCGTCTTTAAAAGTACAAATTCTCCGCTTTCTATTTCCTTCTCTTTCAAATCATCTGCAGTTATCTTATCATCTACGTTGGTAAAATCAAGAACTTTGCATTTTGAAACAGCTTTTGTTATATCAAAATGGTCGATCGTATCACCGCCTTCTATCATGTGAAGAGGCGCATCGAAATGAGTACCTGTGTGCATATCCATACATATCCTGGATTCATGCACGCTGTCATTGGGAAAATCGCTGGTTACAATCAATTCAGGTTTTTTCTCAGGTTTGTTTTTGTAAACCTGCATATTCTTATTGATATTCATCGAAACATCATATATTTTCATCGTAAAAACCTCCTATATTCCACCACTTAAAATTATCTCTAAGAAGTAATTCATCAGCATCATAAGGTCCCCATGTTCCTGGCTTGTAGTTAGGAAACTCTGGTTTATTGTTTTTCCAGACCTCAGCTATTTTGTCTACATACCTCCATGAATACTCAACTTCATCCCATCTCGTAAAAAGAGTAGAATCTCCTCGCAGCGCGTCATAAATCAATCTTTCATAAGCTTCTGGTGAATTCATGCCAACTTGGCAATTTTGACAAAAATCCATTCGTACCGGTATCACCTTATTTAAAGTACCAGGTCTTTTCGCATTAAACTGCAAAAAAACGCCTTCTTCAGGTTGTATCTTAATGACCAGCAGGTCTGGCATAAGTCCACCATACTCTTTAAAATACAAAACGCCTGGGAGAGGTTTAAACTGTATTATTATTTCAGTGGATTTTACTGGCAATTTTTTACCTGTTCTTATGTAGAAAGGTACACCGGCCCATCTAAAATTGTCTACAAAGACTTTAATTGCAGCAAATGTCTCTGTATCGGAATCAGGTGATACTCTATCCTCGTTCCTATAACCTTCATACTGACCTCTCACTGCATTTTTCAATACAAGATCCGGCGTTAACTCCTTAAGAGATTTTAACACCTTCACTTTTTCATCATGGATAGAATCAGTAGTAAGATCAATAGGCGGTTCCATGGCAGTCAGCGTCAAAAGCTGCAACATGTGATTTTGAATCATGTCTCTTAGCGCACCAGCTTTTTCATAGTATCCACCTCTATTTTCTACGCCAACCGTCTCACTGGAGGATATCTGCACATTGTCTATGTATTTGTTGTTCCAAACTGGCTCAAAAAACACATTGGCAAACCTGATTACCATTATGTTTTGCAACATTTCTTTGCCTAAATAGTGGTCTATGCGATACGTGTTTTTTTCAGTAAAAACATCAGTTATCTTTTTGTTTAAATAAACTGCAGAATTCAAATCCTTGCCAAATGGTTTTTCTATCATGACTCTTTGCCACGATTTTTCATTCTCTGCCATTCCATGTTGATGTAACTTTTCAACGATGAGTTCAAAATACTCAGGAGCTACCGCCAAGTAATAAATTCTATTTCCGTTTGTTTGATATTTGTCATCAAGCGCTCTCAAAAAATCTTTAAGTCTTGAGTATCCATCATCATCATGAAACTCAAACTTTTGATAGTATATTCTATCTCTTAAATTTTTCCAAAGCTCATCATCTATTTTAATTCTCGAAAATTTCTTAATAGATTCGTATACTTCATTGCGATAAATCTCATCCGTCTTATCACGCCTTCCAACCGAAACGACGCAAAAATTTTCTGGAAGGCTTTTTTCATAAAGCAAATTGTAAACAGCGGGCATCAACTTTCTATGAGTTAAGTCTCCTGTGCCACCAAAAATAACCATAACACTGGATATATTATCTGTTGCCATAATATCACCTTCTTTCATTTAATGTCTTAAATTTTAACCATTTCTATACATTATAATAACTCAGAAACAGCATTTTTTAAAATAACTTTCAAAAAATTTCTATCATTAATAATTATTATTTATTAATATATTTTTCTTAATAGATATTATACTACTTTTTTATAATTATTGAAATAAAGAAACGTCAATAATCATCTTAAAATGAAAAAATAGGAGCATTAAAGCTCCTTACCGTATAGTTAAATACACATTCAACAATCTTTTTATTTCATCACACACACCATCGTCAGCCTGTATCATTATGTTGTTGCCGTCTATCTTATATTCAAAACCAGTATATCCTTTGTTTAGTAAATACTCTTTTACTGCGTTAACACCACCATCGCCGTTTGCAACAAGCACTTTTTTACCCACAAAGTCACCATTAACGTACACATTTAATGCATCCTGTGATTTCTTTAAAAGTGAATCTTCTTCATAAGTTGTCATAGCGCTAATAATGCCTGGAGCTATGGTATTTTGTCCGTTTAAATTTATCATGAAATCACCTCACAGGATATTCTATACACAAATCTGCTATTATATTCTTCTATGATACATTAATTATTTAATGTTTGCTTCTTTATGTTTTTTAACTATATTATCTGCTAATTCATCTAAAAGCTTATAATCTTCTTCTTTTGGAAGACCTTTTATAAATACTGGCGGTATCACTTCAACTTTTAGGTTTGTAATCATGCTGGACAATTGGTCAATAGTTTTTCCGCCCCAACTGTATGACCCAACAATTGATAAAAATTTAGTTTTTGGCTTTAAGGCATTTGCGAGATATGTAGCATAAATCACCTGTGGGTGTGCCCCAGTCAAAACCGTCGGCGTGCCTACGACTATTGTGGCAGCGTCAACTAATGACATAGCAAGTTCACCTAAATCTGTCACTGTTAAATCATATGGTTTTACAACGACACCTTTTTGTGAAAGAACAGCAGTCAAATAATCTACCATTGCTTTTACAGAACCGTGCATTGTAACATACGGTATAACAACTATATTCTTCGGTTCGTCGTATACCCAGCTATTGTACGCATCAAAAATGAATTGTGGTCTATTGTAAACCGGACCATGGGATGGAGCTATGTAATCTATTTTTAAATCTTTTATCTTTTCAAGATTTTTTGCCACAAAGTTTCTAAAAGGCATCATTATTTCTGCATAGTATCGCTTTGCAGAATTATAAACATGGCATTCATCTTCTGCAAAAAGCTTCGATGTAGCCAAATGTGAACCTAAAAAATCACATGTAAACAGGATATTGTCTTCTTCAAGGTATGTAAACATGGTCTCAGGCCAATGTACCCATGGGGCATGAATAAACCTAAGAGTCTTTCCTCCAAGAGATACAGTTTCATTGTCTTCTACAGTTATTATCTTGTCTTCAGAAATATGTAGAAGATCCATTAAAAAGGCCTTTGCTTTCGGAGTGCATATAACTTTTGCATCAGGATACTTTTCTAAAACAAAAGGAATTCCACCAGAATGGTCCTGTTCGGAATGATTTGATACAATATAGTCTATCTTTTGTACATCTTTCAATTGATCCATAAGCACTTCTATTTTCATAGGATCAACTGTGTCTATCAAAGCTATCTTTTCACTGCCTTCTATGAGATAAGCATTATAGCTTGTCCCGTCAGGAAGTGGAATAAGAGAGTCAAACAATCTCCTTTCAAAATGGACTGCACCAATTTTTGTTACACCATCTTTAAGCTGCATTGGTTTCATTTTAACTACCTCCTTATCGAATATTTTATCATATTTTTAATAATTTTACCAAACTCAACGCAAAATATGTAATTGAAGCGAGTAAATAAAAACGTAAAAAATGAGGTGTTACAATGGTAAATATAACAACAACACATATTGTCTACTTAATTTCAATACTTGTAATATTTTTATTTATGGTCTTTCGAAAAGACATAATTTTGCCTTGTATTGTGGGCATATTTGCCGTAGCAATGTCACAGACTAAAAACGTATTGAAATCTATTGAAATTTTGTATTCTTCTGTATTTGTATCCGGAAAAGAGCTTTGGCAGGTAATACTTATCATTTCCCTGATTATTGCCATGTCACGTGCACTTGATGATATAGGCGCAGATGTTGTCATAACAAAGCCATTATTGAGATTTCTAAGCTCTCCAAGTAAAACATTTTGGATCGTGGGCATAGTGATGATGGTTTTATCTCTTTTCTTATGGCCGTCACCTGCTGTTGGTTTAATAGGTGCTGTCTTAATCGGGCCTGTTTTGAAATCAGGCTTTGATGAATTGAGTTTTGCATCCTTAGTAACCATATTCGGATTTGGAGCTGCTTTATCAGGAGATTTTTTTATACAAGGTGTTCCATCTGTAACAGCTAAAACATTAGGAATACCTACATCAAAATTAATTTTAAGTAGCATACCAGTATGGGGTGTAACATCTCTCATCACAATAGTTTTCTTTTATTTTGTTACAATGAAAAATTTAAAAGACAATAAGCAAAAAGAAAATAATTACAACAATAATTTAGATGGAAAGAAAATATACAAGGAAAGTTACATTATTTCATTTGTCGCTGTACTCTTTTTTGCCATCGATACTTTTTTAATGTACATTTTAAAAATCAAAGGAAATGCGGCAACGGCATTAATCGGCGGCACTGCAATAATCGTACTTTTAGCTTCAACAATCGTACAAAAAGATTTCTTAAACAAGACAAGAGACTACTTGAAAAATGGGTTTTTGTCTGGAATCAAAACATTTGCTCCAATCATAGTGATAAGTGCTTTTTTCTTTTTAGGAGAGTTGACAACTGCAAAAGAGGTCATAGGTCCAGATGCGAAAGGATATCTCATGGATCTCGGCATTTACCTTTCAAAGCACATTCCTTTAAATAAATACACTGTAGCATTGATGCAGCTTTTAATAGGAATACTGACAGGACTATCAGGCTCAGGATTTTCTGGGCTACCTTTGGTAGGTGCACTTTCTAAAACTTTTGCCCATACGCTTAATATAAATTCATCAATATTGGCTTCATTAGGTGAAATAACCTGTATATGGGTTGGTGGTGGCACCATAATCCCTTGGAGCGTAGTACCGGTAACTGCAGTCATTAAGGTGGACCCTGATGCGATAGTCAAAAGAAATCTGCTTTCGGTAATCGTAGGTTTGACTTGCGGTTACATAGTAACGGTATTGCTACTATAAAATAAAGGGTATCAACCAAGATACCCTTTATGATATTCCTCTCATTATGTAATCCATCACGTTGTTTTTCTCATTATCATTCATTTTCTCCCATGCTGCTTCAAAAATTATGCCAAGACCAGGTATGGCATTCTCCTCCTTTGCATCTACAGCTTCTTGTATAAATCCTTTAATATCGTCTTTTGAACGATTTTTTAAATTGTCAAGGATGATCTTTCTTATATCCATTTCAATACCTCCTTCGTACTTATTATTCCAAATCAAATCAACAATATTAGTCATAAAAAAATAACCCCAATAGGGTTAAAAAGAAATTTTAAATAGATACTTCAAAATCAGCAATACAATTATTCCTGGTATGCCAAAAACACCTGCAACAAAAGCATTTATTATGTTTAAATGCAATGTTAAGCCAAAAATCGAGCCAAAAAAATTAAAAATCAAAAGAAAAATATAGCCAATTATAGAATTTATGACAAATTTAAAAAGTATTTTTATAGACTTTCCAAAAAGCCAAACTATAAATGCAAGTATTATGATTCCTATTGCAAACGAAAAAAAGCCTGGCAAAAGCACAAAACCACCTCACAACATAATTATACACCTATTATATCATATTAAAAATAGATTAGAACACATAAAGACATGTTGAATTAAACTTAAAGTTAATATAAAATTAAATAGTGTTTAACAAATAAATAGTAAGGAGTCGGTATCTTATGATTCTTTTAATCAAAGCTTTTATACTTGGTATCGTAGAAGGCTTGACTGAATTTCTGCCTGTATCTTCAACAGGCCATCTGATCATCGTTGGGGATTTATTAAACTTTAAAGGTGCCTATGCCACAATGTTTGAAGTGGTCATACAACTAGGTGCTATACTTGCCATCGTATATTATTACAGAGAAAAAATATGGAATTCTCTTAAAAATCTAGCACCTAATAAATGGGGATTCAGATTATGGCTTAAGATCGTCATCGCTTTCATTCCATCAGCAATTTTAGGACTTCTGCTAAATGATTTTATCGATAAACATTTATTCTCACCTTTTACAGTATCAATAGCACTTGTGATAGGTGCAATAATGATGATTATTGTAGAAAACGCATTTTCCAACTATAAAATCGATGACATGGATAAAGTAACCCCAAAAAAGTCTTTTTGGATTGGAGTTGCACAATGTATGTCCCTATTCCCCGGTATGTCAAGATCGGCATCGACGATTATGGGTGGCATGATGGCAGGGCTATCAGTAAAGGCTGCTGCAGAGTTTTCATTTTTCTTGGCTATACCCACAATGTTTGGTGCTACAGTCGTATCACTTCATAAAGGAATAGCTACAATGACATCTATAGAATGGGAAGCTTTAGCAGTAGGTTTTATAATGTCATTTATAGTTGCCTTGATAGTTGTCGACAAATTTCTGTCGTACCTTAAAAGTCATCCATTAAGACCTTTCGCTTACTACAGATTGATAGTAGGAATAATCATGATAGGACTTGTGTTGACAAACATAGTAAAATAAGAATTTTTTAGCAGGCCAATATCTGGTCTGCTTTTAATTTATAATTCATCATAAGCCTTTGAATATACATCATAATCATTATCACTATAAAGGACAAATCTCACTTCTTTGATTTGACTTTTGTCAAGGTAATCAGACACTGCCCTTAAAGCAATTTTTGCAGCCCTTTCAACAGGAAATCCATAAGCGCCTGTGCTTATAGACGGAAAGGCAATTGTCTTTAAATTGTATTTATCAGCTATTTTCAAACTCTCTATGTATGCGCTGGCTAATAAGTTGTCCTCGTCATTATTCCCATCTTTCCAAATTGGGCCGACCGCATGTATAACGTAGCTTGCTTTTAGATTACCTCCGTGTGTTATTACAGCTTTTCCGGTTGGACAACCACCTTCTCTATCTCTTATTTCTCTGCATTCTTCATCTATGACTTTCCCGCCAGCTCTATGTATAGCACCATCTACACCGCCACCACCTAAAAGACCAGAATTGGCAGCATTTACAATTGCATCAACCTCTTGCTCTGTTATATCACCTTTAAGAAGCTTTATTTTTTCTTTCACACTATCACCTCGTCAATATTCACAATAAGCAAGTTTTGAAAATACATTCATAGTATACATGAAAAACTACTTTATATCAAGAAGCCATTTAAGGAATTTTACTGACAAGTCTTTGTTTTTAGAATTAGATAGCACAGCAACTATCTTGTCATGATAATCATATCCAATCCCATCTAAATATTTATTATCTTTGTTGAGATAAATGCCATATGTGCCAGCTTTGACATCTTTTGAAGCAGGAAGTTTCTCTGTGTCCAATCCACTTAAATCAAGATTTTTTACAGTGTCAAGATTTAAAAACGCTCCTTGATTTCCTAATGCATAAAAATTATCCTTGTCAAGCGCTATGACATCCACTTCTTCAGCAGAAATTTTGACCATAAGTTTTTGTACAGATGTGGGATCAAGCTGAAATTTTCCGTCACTGCCTTTTGTCAACATGTAAAATTCAACCAATGCTTGATTTTTCCCCTTATCAGTTCCTAAAAGTTCTTTTGTGATGGTATTCTGAAAATTCATTTCCTTATCAAAATTTATCGATGTTCCTATCATTGAGAAGTCAAATACGTAATTTTTGTTTGTCAAAATTGAATTGACAAATGATGCAACTATAGCTACAACGATAATCCCTACTATTATGTGTATCTTATAATAATCCCAAATGTACTCTACCTTTTCTTTAAATGTCATATCTTTCATCCACTTGTTTGATTTCATACCATATCCTCCTGTAAAACTAATGTAGTTTTTTCTCTAAATCAATCAGTTTTAATGGATCATTAGTGATTATTCCATCAACGCCCAATCGAATCATGTTTTTCAAAAGTTCTTCATCATCAATGGTCCATGGAAACAATTTGACATTATTCGATTTGCAGCCTTTCACAACCTCAGGTATTATATTTACATAAAATGGATGAAGCGAATATGCGTGCATCCTATTTGCAATATGCCACGGTTCTACAAGTCCACACTCATACAAAAGTCCAATGTTAAGCCTTGGCTCAATCTCCTTCACTGTCTTTAAGCTATAATGATTAAATGATGATATTAAAACCAAATCCTCAAAATTATAATCAAATACGCAGTTGACCAGTTTCTCTTCTATCCCCGGATATGATATCAAGCCACTTTTTATCTCTATGTTTACCAATATGCTCTTATTTCCTAATAGCTCAAAAACCTCTGCTAAAGTAGGTATTTTCTCATTCATATAACTTCTGCCAAATTTTATTCCTGCGCTTAGCCTTTTAAGCTCTTTCAACGTATAGTCCTTAACATATCCTATTCCGTCAGTTGTCCTATCTACTCGTTCATCGTGTATTACCACAAGATATCCGTCTTTGCTAAGCTGTACATCCAATTCTATTCCGTCTGAGCCTGCATCAACAGCTCTCTTAAATGACGACAGCGTATTTTCCGGAGCGTTTTTAGAATCACCGCGGTGTGCTATGACAAGCGTCTTTGACATACTACCCCACCTTAAACATTTATTTTTGCACAATATGTTTTATCATCACAGTGAAAGAAGGCTATGTACACATTTCCTCCTTCTATATTTAAAACATCATGCTTAAAAAAGCCTATAGAGAGATTCTTATTTTTTTCAGAATTAGACATGCCAACTGCTGCCGGCAGATTGCGCTTTAACCATTCATCATTCCGCAACAATGATTTTACTTCATCTGGTACTTTTTTATCCTCTTTAAGGCAATCAGGATATGCCTTATTATTAGTAGAGTACAAATAGTCAAACCTTAAATAATCTTTAAAATAATCAGTATCTACACCTTCCGAAAAGGCAAATCTATAAATAATATCAAATAAATCATTTAAAGAATGCTTTTTTCCATAAAATCCGTTTTCTTCCCAAAAACAATTCAAACGGCTATACAATTCAAACGGATCTTTAAAAAAATCAAGCAAAAATCTTAATGACATTTTAAATTTCCCAGAATTGTAATACTTATCTACTAAGAAAGCGATATTTTTAAGCTCATACAGCTCCATGTAAGATATTGTATTGGTCATCAGAACTTCATACGGAGGATCACTTTTATATTTGATGCCATAGATATCTTTGTTTTTTCTAATTCTGGTCCCTTTTAGAAGCTTTAAAAAGCCCAACTGAATTTCATCAGGATTTAACTTATACACGTCGTTAAAAGATTTTACAATCGAATCAAAGTCATCGCCAGGCAATCCAGCGATTAGATCTACATGCACCTTTACACCTGCATTGATGATAAGTTTTATGCCATTTAACGCACCACTAACGTCTGGATTTCTCGACACGTTCTTTAAAGTTTCCTTGTTAGTCGTCTGTATGCCTACTTCAAATTGAATTCTGTCTTCTATGCCTTTTAAGCTATCTATAAACTCTTGATTGACTAATTCAGGATTAACTTCACAATGAAATACTGTGTCGCTCCTCATACCCCTTATTATGTCTAATATTTCTACTGCTCTTTTTATATTGCTGTCAAAAGATCTGTCTATAAGTTTTACAATTTTTGCGCCCATGTTTGTCAGTTTCTCTAAATCATCTCTGACTTTTTCAATGCTGGCATATCTCAACTTATTATCAAGAGATGATAAGCAATAAGAACATCTAAAAGGGCACCCTCTGGATGTCTCATAATACACAAGCTTATTGGAAATATCCTCCCCACCATAAGGAAATGGAATATCGTCCAGACAAACATAATCAGTATTTTCTCTTAATATTACTTTTCCATCCTTCATATAACTTATGCCATTTAAGTCATACACATTTTCGCCATTATGGATTTTTTGTAGAAGATTTTTAAAAGTTGCTTCCCCTTCGCCTAACACAATAAAATCTGCAACACCAATTTTCAATAAATCATCTGAATCAAAAGATATTTCAGGTCCTCCAAGAACTATTAAAATATCTTTATTGACCTTTTTTATGTATTCACAAAGCTTCAGCACTTTATCTATATTCCATATATAGCAAGAGAATCCAATGACATCAGGCCTTTTGTTTAGGATATTATGTAGAATTAAATCCAAATCATCATTTATGGTCATTTCCAAAAGCTGGATGTCAATGGGTTTACAATACAGCTTAATATTTCTTATGGCTAAATTTGTATGGTAATATTTAGCGTTTAATGCTACCAGCAGTGTCTTCATTATTGCACCTTCCAATGATAAATCTATATTAATTATAGCACATACATACAAAAATAAAGTAAAATAATTTTAAATCCATCTTTGCATATAATATAATATATTCATGGTAATAATCCGTAGAAAGAGGTGATTAGATTGTACGTAAAGTTTAATAAAATATGGTTTTTGCTGACATTTGTTGCATTGTTATTTTCATCTTTGTACATATATTACACGCTTACACCTAATATCGTATCTCAAGACGTATATAAATTTTTTTCACACTATACAGTAGAAAAATCTATCCCATACCACAAAGAAAATAGATTATTGTATATTTCTTCTTTTTTAGTTCAATTGATTTTTTTGCTTTGGTTTGTTTTCGGTGGACTCTCAATTAAATTATCAAAAATATGTGAAAGAATCAGTGGAAAGCATTATTATCTAAGTGTATTCATCTTTTTTCTATTATTGTGGATAATTTTAAAGTTGTTATCACTGCCATTTAGTTTCTATTCATACAGACTACAAGTAAAATGGGGATTCTCCGTGCAGACAATTCAATCATGGTGGTTAGATTACATTAAAAACTCGCTAATAGATATTGTTCTATCCAGCGTAGGAATAGTTTTGCTATTCTTTGCTATAAATAAATTTCAAAAAACTTGGTGGGTATATGCATCCATATTTCTTACTGCTATGTTATTTTTGCAAAACTTTATTTGGCCGTCTTTTATAGCACCTATGTTCAATAAATTTACACCTATTACAGATCCAGCCATCCTTAGCATGGTAAATGACATATCAAAAAACGCAGGAATAAAAATTGACAGAGTCGAAGAAATGGATGCCAGCAAGCGAACGACACTTGCAAATGCGTATTTCTATGGTTTTGGCAACACAAGTAAAATAGTCCTTTACGACACGCTGCTAAAAAAATATCCGCAGGACGAAATAAAAGCTGTAATTGCCCACGAAGCCGCCCATTGGAAAGAAAATCACGTTTTAAAGAGCATAATAATTGGTTCATTTGGGATCTTTATAATATTCTTTATATTTAATATTCTTTTAAAGACGAGTATCATCAAAGCGCAAAGCCTCAGATATAGTCCCTATATAATCTCAGTGTTTTATCTTTTTATGTTGCTTGTCAATTTTGATACAAATCCAATTCAAAATTTTATATCAAGGCAAATGGAAAGACAAGCTGATTTGCTTTCCGTACAATACCTCCATGATAAAAATGCAGTGATCAAGTTGCAGGTAGATTTAGCAGAAAAAAGCTTATCCGATGTAGAACCTCCAAAATTCATCGAGTGGTTTTCTTATACGCACCCCAGTGCCATGAATAGAATTAGAGCCGTTGAAAAATCTAAGATATAAAAACAAATTGCGAATTAAGCAACAAAATAACCACTCCTTTAGTCGAGTGGTTAAGTAATTTCAAATATGTTTTTGTATTTTATATTGACCATTTTATTTTTTGTCCTGTGGATAACTCTTAAAACCCGCATGACTGTAAGTAATGGTCTGAGTGACTGGATTTGAACCAGCGACCTCCAGAACCCCATTCTGGCGCGCTACCAACTGCGCCACACCCAGACATCTTACAATAGTATTATAAAACGTAATGTCTAAAAAATCAAGTATCACAATATGATGCAGATTATGCCGCCACCTCCATCATTGACGATTCGCTCAAGCGTATCCCTTAGCCTCATGCTTACATTGTCTGGAATCTTGCCAAGCTTGTTCTGCATCCCTTCTTTTACAAGATCGCTTAGAGATTTCCCGAATATATTTGATTCCCAGATTTTATCCGGATCATTTTCAAACTGTTCTGTAATGTATTTGACGAAATCTTCGCTTTGCTTTTCTGTGCCAACAATTGGCGATACTTCAGTTGTAACATCCGTTCTAAATATGTGAAGGGAAGGTGCAGATGCTTTAAGCCTTACAGCGAAGCTGCCACCTTGTCTTACTATTTCTGGCTTTTCAAATTCCATGTTATCTATGCTGGCAGGAACAACACCTACGCCTTTTTTCTTAGCATCTTCAATGGCATCCTTTAATTTATCGTACTCAGCCTTTGCATACGATAACTCTTTCATCATTTTCATAAGATCTCTGTCACCGCGTATTTCAAGGCCGCATTCATCACTTAATATTTTAAAGAAAAGGCCTTCCTTTGTCTTTGCTTCTATGTCTGCAATGCCTTCACCTGGATCTATCTTTTTAATCACTACATCAGCCATGTGTTCATTGGACTTTATGGCATCAACTGTCTTTTTTATATCCCTCAATCTAAATAAGTCATCTATACTTTGTTTAACTGTACTCATTATGCTTTGTTTTAACCAGTGCTCATTTTCAAGCACATCCACCCATCTTGGCAGATCAATGTTAAGCTCTGTAATTGGAAATTCATAAAGCACTTTTTCAAGTATATTTTTAATATCAGCCATGCTCATCTTAAGCACATTGACTACAACCACTGGTACGTCGTACTTCATTTCCATATCTTTCGCTAATTTAACTGTGTCGGCGTCATCTGGATGTGTGGAATTCAATAATATTATAAATGGTTTATGTATTTCCTTTAACTCTTTTACAACTCTTTCTTCCGATTCTACGTAGTTATCTCTTGGTATCTCTGTAATACTTCCGTCTGTCGTCACAACCAATCCGATTGTTGAATGGTCATTTATTACTTTTTTTGTTCCTATTTCAGCAGCTTCTTCAAATGGAATTTCATAGTCATACCATGGAGTTGTAACCATCCTCGGTTTATCGCCTTCTAGATATCCCATTGCACCTTTAACCATGTATCCTACGCAATCCACCAATCTTACACTGAAACTGGTGTTTTCGTTTAGTGAAATTTCTACCGCTTTCTCCGGTACAAATTTAGGCTCCGTAGTCATTATTGTCTTACCTGCTGCGCTCTGAGGCAACTCATCCTGGACTCTCTCTTTAAGGTTTAAATTGTCGATATTCGGCAATACCAATATATCCATAAATCTCTTTATAAATGTTGATTTCCCAGTACGAACAGGACCTACGACGCCTATATATATATCGCCTTCTGTTCTTTCTGCTATATCCTTATAAATATCGTAATTTTCCACATCATTTCCCTCCTTCTTATAGATAAATATAGTTTTTATACTTTAACACTACATATATATGAGGGAAATAGACAATTATGAATAAAAAAGAGGACACAATTTTATATGCCCTCCATCTCATGCTTCTTATTGCGTGTCATCAATGAATATACAGCTTCTCTGGGATTTTTACCTTCAAATAGTATTGAATAAATTTCATTAGTTATTGGCATCTCAATGTTATGAATTTTAGAAAGTTCGTAAGCTGATTTCGTCGTATTAACGCCCTCTACAACCATTCCGATTTCATTTAGCGCTTCGTCTAATGATTTGCCTTGCCCTATTTTTATGCCAGCCTTTCTGTTGCGGGAATACATGCTGGTACATGTTACAATAAGATCTCCCATGCCTGTCAATCCCAAGAATGTAAGTGGATCGGAACCTAATGCAACACCTAAACGAGTGATTTCAGCAAGTCCTCTTGTCATAAGTGCAGCCTTAGTATTATCCCCAAAACCAAGCCCGTCTGATATACCAGCACCTAATGCAATGATATTTTTAAGAGATCCACCTAATTCAACGCCTATCAAGTCTTTATTTATATACAACCTGAAATTTTCATCCATCATTACATCTTGCACATATTCACATGCATTTATATCGCTTGATGAAATAACACATGCTGTAGGTATGTGCCTACAGACTTCCTCAGCATGGCTTGGTCCAGAAAGCACCACAACAGGATTATCCACTATCTCTTGTATAACCTGAGACATCCTTTTTAAACTGGAAGTTTCAAGACCCTTTGCTAAATTTACAATTATTGCCGACTTGTCAATTAACCCTTTTATCATTTCTACCACATATCTTACTGCGTGTGAGGGAACTGCTAAAACTATTATTTTCTTGTTTTTAACTACATGACTCATGTCAGTAGTTATATCAATGCTTTTTGGCAATTTTGCATCAAGGTACTTTTTATTATAGCCCGTTTTTTTGATTTCTTCCATCTGGTTTTGATCTCTCGTCCACATGCAAACATTGTGGCTCATAGAATCCAAATGAATAGCCATTGCTGTTCCCCAACTGCCTGCACCTAATACTGCAACGTCCATTTGTAAATCCCTCTTTACTTTATATTTGTTTTTTGTCCAAATTTCGATTCGGTTCCATTGAGTAATCGTTTTATATTCGCTCTGTGCTGGAACACAGCCATTGATGTAATCAGTATTGCAAACACCAGCATATTAGATGATTTGTAATAGATAATATTAAAAATGAGAAATGAAACTGCTCCTATTATAGAACCAAGCGAAACATACTTGCTGATAGTGATAATAGCAATTCCTATTATAAGCGACAAAACCGCAATAACAGGACTTATGGTCACAATAGCTCCAAAGCTTGTAGCTACTCCTTTACCACCTTTAAATCCCAAGAAAACAGGCCAATTGTGCCCCATTACTACTGCTATTCCTGCAACATAACCACCTATATTCCCAGCAATAAACCTACCAAGAAGTACAGCTAAAACTCCTTTTAATACATCAGACAAAAACACAAAAAAAGCGACTTTAAATCCAAGAACCCTCATGACGTTTGTAGCCCCAGCATTTCCACTGCCGTACTTTCTTATATCGGTTTTTTTGATAAAATTAGTAAAAAAATAAGCACTGTTAAACGACCCAATTAAATAGGCAAGTATAGCGACTAATGCTATCTTCACCGTAGATTCACCTCCTTTACTTTTCGCCTTTTTTTCTAACTTCAATTTTTAATGGCACGCCTTCAAATCCAAAATTATCTCTCAGTGTATTCTCTATAAACCTCACATACGAAAAATGCATTATCTCCGGATCATTTACAAATACCGCAAACGATGGTGGCTTTATGCCAAATTGCGTCATGTAGTACACTTTTAATACGCGGCCTTTTTCTGCAGGTGGCGGATTTATAAGCAATGCTTCACTTATCACATTGTTTAACGTACCAGTAGAAATCCTCTTATTGTACTCTCCCCAAACGCTATTTATTAGTTCAAAAAGCTTATTCAATCTTTGCCCGGTTTTGGCTGATATAAACGTTATTGGCGCAAAACTCATAAAAGAAAACTTCTCCCTTATAAGCTTTGTATATTCATTTACGGTGCTGTTGTCTTTTTCAATGAGATCCCATTTGTTCACCGCAATTATCATTGCTTTATTCTGTTCAAAAGCATAACCGGCAATTTTTGTATCTTGCTCAGTAGGACCTTCAGTAGCATCTATTACAAGAATGCATATGTCAGATCTATCAATTGCAGATAAAGCCCTCAAAACGCTATATCTTTCAATCTTATCTTCTATTCTTCCTCTTTTCCTCATTCCTGCTGTATCGATTATGACGTATTTTCTGTCATCTTTTTCAAAGTACGTGTCAAGAGCATCTCTTGTAGTACCAGGTATGTCGCTGACGATGGCCCTTTCTTCGCCCAATATCTTATTGACAAGAGAAGACTTCCCTACGTTTGGCTTCCCTATAAAACATATTTTAATAGTTTCTTCATTGTATTCATCTATATGATCAGGTATATTTTCAATGACTTCATCCAACAAATCTCCTATGCCTAATCCATTAGATGCTGATATTGCTATTGGCTCTCCAAAACCAAGTCGCATCGAATCATAATAGCTAATAGGCATTTCTTTAAAGTTGTCAACTTTATTCAATACAAGCAAAACTTTTTTGCGAGATTTCCTCAACATAGTTGCTATGTCCTCATCAACAGGACTTACGCCTTCTTTTCCATCAATTACAAATAAAATCAAGTCAATCGTTTTTAAAGCAGCTTCAACTTGCATCTTTATTTTCGAAAAAAACTCATCTTCCGAATCTGGCTCAAGCCCTCCTGTGTCAACCAATATAAACCTTTTATCCATCCATTCCGTCTCATAGTAAATTCTATCTCTGGTTACACCAGGTTGATCTTCAACTATCGAAATGCGCTGTCCAGTTATCTTATTAAAAAGCGTCGATTTCCCAACATTTGGTCTACCTACAATTCCTACCATAGGATATGCCATCGTATCACCTTCCAATTATCTTTTGTATAAATTTTTTACCATCTACTTCGGAAACTAATACTTTTGTATTAAGCTCCTTTTCAACATCATCTATTGTCACATCATCTAAAAATGAATCAGTACCTTCTTTTATCATGGAATCAGGTATTATTAAAGTTTCACCATTTATTTTACCTTTCAACTGATTTATAATATCGCTGCCTGTTATAAGACCTGAAACAGTTATCTTTTTGCCAAAGAAATTATTAATTATTGGAACGACTTTAATATCTACACCTTTTTTATCCAGCATATAAACAAGTTCCTCAATAAATTTATATGCTGACACTCCCGTTATAACACAAAAACTATCTTTAGACTTCACATCTCCAATTTTTTTGTAGTAATCTACAAACTGCTTTTTAAACATGGCCATAAGGCCTACACCATTTTCAATCTGCGGAAAATTCTCATACGCATTATAATCAGGTATGTCTACGTCTGCTAAAACGTAAAATTCATCCGCTGCAAATACAAATGATGTTTTTATATCACTTTTCAATCTTTTCTGCCACTTAGATATTTTATTTAATACATCTTGTGCTCCTTCTTTATCAAATGTTTTAAGCTCAAAAAGCCCTTCTCTATGGTCCGTAAGTCCAACCGGCACCACCGCAACTGATTTTACTCCCGGAAAAAGCTTTGACAGATCCTCAATAGTCTTATCGAGGATTTGCCCGTCGTTGAGCCCAGGACACAAGACTACTTGGCAGTGCACCTCAATGCCGTTTTTAATAAGCTCCTTTATCTTGTCTAAAATCCCTCCGGCATTTGGGTTTCTCATCATCCTTTTGCGGATTTCATCATCTGTAGCGTGAACAGACAAGTATATTGGAGACATCTTATACCTTATAATCCTGGAAAACTCTTCATCGCTTACATTAGTAAGCGTCACAAAATTGCCTTGCAAAAAAGACAAACGATAATCATCATCTTTGAAGGCCAAACTATGCCTTACATTCTTAGGCAACTGATCGACAAAACAAAAAACACACTTATTCCTGCAGTGTTTTAGCTTATCTATGATCCCTGTCTCAAAAATAAGACCCAAGTCATCATCGTAATCTTTCTCAATCTCGTAAATATATTCCTCTCCATCTTCCTTCTTTATTAAAAGCTCTATATTTTCATTAGCTATTTGAAACTTATAATCTATTAAATCTGTTATTTCACTGCCATTTATCGATATAAGCGTATCACCTGGCTCAATCCCCAATTCATCAGCAATGCTATCTTTTAGTACATCTTTTATTTTATGGTATGCCATTTAATATCCTCCTACTAATCATCCAATAATATTATGAATTAATAGAAGGACTTAGTCAAGCTCTTTTAATTTTGACTTCACACTGTTTACTATGTCTAAAAAGTTTTTGTACTTTTTTATTATTCCATAGACAGTAAAAGGTCTGCCAATAGATATCATTTTAAATCTCCTGGATGTCATGCCACCAAACTTCGTCATAAGTCCAATAGCTGGCAATGTATCAATAAGCATTATTTCTTCTTCATGTATGCCAGATTCCCTTAAAAAACTTTTTACAGCCTTCATCATGATCTTTCTCCCGCTTTTGGCTCCAATTGCGTACACATCATTGTTAAATTCATCAACACCCATGTAAAATGGAATACCTATCTGATTACCTTCTGTCATATCATAATGAGGTAAAGACAGGAATTCTTCAAAAGCAGGAATCCTATCATTAGGAAGAAATCCAACGTGTATCGCTGCCGCTACAATGGATGAATGAGCACTTCCATAACAAACATAAGCTATAATCATGCTTTCTCCTCAATACCATCTTTTTTAAATTCTTCAACCAAATTTTTAATTCCATCAAAACGCTTAATTAACCAATTATATAAAATTTCATCAGAAATCTTTTTTAAAAGCACAATCTTTCTTATTGGAAAAATAAATTTAAGATATTTTGGTTCATACATACTTGTATCTATAAATATTAATCTGTCATACTCCAAATTGTAAATCTTTCTAAGCCCTTCTAATGTCTTTTTTATGTTATCGCTAAAACTTTTCATGCCTATGACATAAACCTCATGTAAGTTTTCATCAAACCCTATGTATTTTAGTTCACCGTAGTCTAAGTCAAGCATTTCTGGCAAAGAAAATATAGTATCTTTTGATACTTTATCTTTTAAATATCCTATATGAATATACGCTGCAATGACAGATGAAAAACATCCGTAATAGCTGTAGTATACTATTTTCAGTTTTATCACCACACTATAAAAATGGTGCTTTTTAGCACCAATCAGATTACTTTTTATCTTTATTGAAAATTCCTAAAAAACTGCTGAATTCTTTCTTTGTATAATCTTTTATCTTTGACATCATCTCTCGTCCACCTGTACTTAAAAACATAAATCCTACAATCGAAAAAACGGCTACACCTATAAGGATCCAAATGCCCCAGCCTGCAGAATTGTTTTGTGACGCCGTTCCTTTCTGTGTATTAGTCAAAGTCCCAACTTGTTTCTTCTCATCTGCACCATATACAGCTTTGGTGAGAACGTCAGCCATAAATTTGGCTGATTCCTCTGCTCTTTGCCTTGTATGCGTATCTGTGCCAAATTCCAACAATAACGAATTAGGAGTTAAATCTTGATTGTAATCACCGCTTCCGTAAAAAATATCTTTTATCAAATTAGGATATTCCTTGTCTGCTATTGCTTTTATCCGAAAAGCCAAGTCTTGGTTTGCTTTTAAATTTGCGTTTGTTCTACCTAAAACAAGTCTAACACCTGTCGCATTTGTACCTGCTATTTTTCGTATATAATCTTGGTACGGTGCAGCATCTCTGTGTATATCAAGTAGCAAGTCAGGCCTATCGTTTTTTAAGATTTTTAATGCACCAACTCGAGAGCGCCTGTATGCCATTGCATCATGCGGTAAATAAAGTGTCTCATCGACAAATGTTTTAATACCCTTCTTTGACAGCGCATTGCTTAACGACGCATCAACTTTATATATGCCTCCATGTCCATAAATGCTGGCAGTTCCATCTGTGGGTATATACGATTCATCGCTGTGTGTGGAGTACATTGCAATTTTTCTCTCGCCAGTTTTTTGAGCCATTGCTTGAGAAACTTCTTCTATGTTGACATCAGGAAGCTTTACCGTCTTTAAATACGTCGCATAAGCTTTGTCATTTTTTTTATCGACTTTTATTATCTTATACATTTTATTGTCATGTGATAAATACATATCATTTACCTTTAAGTCCCAAGAAATCCTAAAAAGCACATCATTCGTCTTGTTTAGATATACCGTATAATATCCACCGTCTTTACCGCTCCAATCATCAGCGTTTATCTTTACAAATGAAAAAGATGTAACCAATACTGTAAATAATATAAACACAATCGCTTTTTTATTTCTCATCTGAATCATCACTGTCCTTTTTGCGATATTTTTCTCTAATAGCTTCAATATCATCTTCGCTTAAAAGGCTGCTGGTTAAATGCGGTTCTGTACCCTTTTTTGATGTACCTCCTTGTATTTTTTCCCTTGTTTCACCAAGTATCTCAGAGAAAAATACGGCCACTATCATTGATATGACTACAGTATCAAATGCACCTGCCCCTCCTACAGAAATCGTACCTGGTCTTGCCAAAATTATATTTGTAAGACCTTCTGCCAAGTCGCTTAAAATGACTCCCATAACACCGGCGATAAAAGCACACCTTCTTGATCTGCCAAACAAATAAGCGATCAAACCACTGATAATACCGTAGACATAGTTAGGCTCTATAAACATAGCTTCTGGTTCACTGGGCAGCAACTTTCCAGCCAGGTAAACAGCAGTTCCCGCCAATATAGATGCCACTACAGCATTTATTCTTTCAATGCCTCTTTCCGCTCTAATGAACAAATATACTGCAACGGCCGCTGGTATCACAGCACCTCCTATGTTTATAGATATCTTTCTCCCTAACGGTATATCTGGCAAAAATGTACCAACTATCATACCCATTATGATTATAAGAGCCCATGTATCTGTCATTTTCATCCTGTCTAAGGCTCTATGGGCGAATCCAAAAAGAACAAATAGACCTGTTATGGACAATATTATGTAAGCAAGTGGCATTTAACATCACCTCGATTTATATCTTTTGCAGTATTAAAAAAAGTATACAAAAAAAACACCTAAAAAGGTGTTTTTAATTTTTTATTCATTTAGGTCTATATGCTGCCCACTATCAAGATATATTACCCATTCGCATATATTCGTCGCATGATCTGCTATTCTCTCCAAGTATCTAGCCACAAATAAGAATTGTGCAGCTTGATCGATGTTTTTGGGATCTTCTATCATATACGTAAGAAGCTCCCTAAAGATCTGCTTGTATAGGCTATCGACAATATCATCTTTTTGATTGATGGTCTTTGCTAATTCTGTATCTTGATTCACGTAAGAGTCGAGAGACAGCTTAACCATCTCTCTCACGATGTCGCTCATCCTTGGTATGTCAATAAGAGGCTTAATATACGTCTGATGTGCTATCCTGAGCGTGGTTTTTGCTATGTCTACCGCATGATCTGCCATTCTCTCCAAATCAGTGTTTATCTTTAGACCTGTAAGGACAATCCTAAGATCTCTTGCCAACGGTTGCTGTGTCAGAATTATCCTGGAGCATCTATCGTCAATTTCCACTTCTTTTTCATCTATCCTGTCATCTTGATCGATTACCTTCTGAGCCATTTCTACATCGTGGTTTATTAAAGATAATATGGAATTTCCGATAGCTTCTTCAACCATTGCACCCATCTTTAAGATGTCGTAATGCAAATCTTCTAACTCTTTTTCAAAGTGTGTCCTATTCACAATAGCACCTCCTTTAACCAAATCTTCCTGTTATATAATCCTCTGTACGCTTGTCACGGGGATTATAAAATATATCCTCGGTTTTCCCCGTCTCGATTATCTCGCCGTTTAAGAAAAATGACGTTGAGTCAGACACCCTTCCAGCCTGCTGCATATTGTGTGTCACGATAACTATAGTATATTTATTCTTCAATTGGTCGATTAATTCTTCTATCTTCATGGTTGAAATCGGATCGAGAGCAGATGTCGGCTCATCCATCAATATTATCTCTGGCTCAATAGCTAATGTCCTTGCTATGCACAATCTCTGCTGCTGACCGCCTGATAAGCCTAATGCAGAATCATTAAGCCTATCCTTTACTTCATCCCAAAGGGCTGCATCTTTTAAACTTTTTTCGACTATCTCATTTAATATTTTCTTATTTTTCTGTCCGTGTATTCGCGGACCATATGCGATATTATCGTATATGGTCATTGGAAAAGGATTTGGCTTCTGAAACACCATCCCTACCCTTTTTCTAAGCTCTATCGCATCAACATCTTTGTATATATTTTGATTGTCTATCATGACAGTTCCTTTAATAGTCACACCATCTATAAGGTCATTCATCCTGTTCAATGTCCTTAAAAAAGTAGACTTCCCACAGCCAGATGGACCAATTAAAGCCATAACGCTATTTTCTTCTACATCGATATTTATTTTTTTAAGCGCCTGCATCTGACCATAAAATAAATCAAGATCCCTTACTTCAATTTTTTTCATGAAAAAGGTTTCCCCTTTCTATAATAATTATATTGCATTATTTTCCGCCTGTCATCTTTTTATATAAAACATTACCAAGCCAACGAGCTAAAATGTTAAACACCAACACTATTATGAGAAGAACTGCCGCTGAACCATCAGCAATTTGTCTGGCATCTGGTGCAAGCCCTTCACTGTTGACTTTCCAAATATAAACAGCCAAAGTCTCAGCAGCTCTAAATGGATAAAATGGAGAACCTGGCACTAAAGGATTTAAAACTTTAAAATTAAGCATAGGTGTACTCATGCCAGCCGTGTATAAAAGCGCAGCAGCTTCTCCAAAAATCCTACCAGAAGTAAGTATTATGCCTGTCACAAGTCCTGGCAAAGCAGATGGAACCAACACTTTTACTATCGTTTGCCACTTAGTAGCGCCTAATGCAAAACTTGCTTCCTTTAATGAAGATGAAACGCTTTTTATGGCGTCCTCACTGACTCTGGCCATAACAGGCAAATTTAATACAGTAAGGGCCAATGCACCTGACATCAAGGAATACCCCCAATGAAGCATATTCACAAAAATTAAAAGGCCAAATAATCCTACCACAATCGATGGTAGCGAAGACAATGTCTCTGTCGACAATCTGATTAACTCAGTTACTTTGCTGGGTCTTGCATACTCTGCCATGTAAAGTCCTGCACCAACTCCAATTGGAACTGAAATAATGAGAGTTATCACTAAAAGCAACAGTGAATTAAATATCTGTGGAGCTATACCTCCACCTTTCTCCATGAATTTTGGAGGCGTCAATATAAAATGCAAATTTAACTCACTTCTGCCTTGATACAATATATAGCTTATAAGAGATAAAAGAAAAAGCACTATGACTCCTGCCACAACGTAAAAATATATAGTAGCCAGCTTATCGTAAAATTTTGATTTCATTTGTACATGCTCCTCCTGCCAACAAGCCTTATTATGAGAATAAATCCAAACGATATTAGCAGCAACAATAATGCCAAGGACCAAAGGGCATTATTCCAAGTTGAACCTGTCACCGTATTTGCCATATCCATAGTGATAATAGATGTAATCGTGGACATAGGCTGCAAGAACGACAAAGGAATCGCTGGGCTGTTTCCGATAACCATTTGAACTGCCAAAGCCTCGCCAAAAGCACGAGCTAACCCTAATACAATTGCTGTAAGTATACCTGACTTCGCAGCAGGCAATATTACCCTTCTAATCGTCTGCCATCTCGTGGCACCAAGTGCATAAGAAGCTTCCCGTATCTCCCAAGGCAATGACTTAATAGCATCCGTACTGACGCTTGTTATCGTTGGAAGAACCATTATCGTCAATACTAATATGCCTGCCAGCAGGCTAAAACCTAACCCGCCAATGTGCTTACTTATGAAGGGAACTAAAACGGTAAGTCCAATCCAACCGTATACGACAGAAGGGATGCCAACGAATATCTCCATCGCAGGCTGCAATAAGTTTCTTCCAAGTTTTTTTGCTATTTCAACCATGAAGATAGCTGCTGATATGCTAAGAGGTGTGCTTATCAAAATGGCAAAAACTGAAACAAACACAGAACCTAATATGAACTGAAGCGACCCTATGGCAGGCCCTCCTTGACTATTAGGTCTATCTGGTTTCCATGTGGTTCCAAAAAGAAATTCGCTTACAGAACGTTTATCAACAATAAACGTTGAAAGCCCTTTTGTTGCAACAAAGTAAAAAATAGAAACAGTGATGACTATCAATAAAAAAGCACAAATAAAAGCATACGTTTTTCCAATCTTGTCAAAAACCTTTCGTCTTTTGTCATACTTTTCAGACATTTTTTACCTCCTGATATGAATTTTCGACAATACTTTAATTATAGTATCAAAATAAAAAAAAATATTCATTAAGGTAATGTAAAATTTATGTTAATTTTATGTTAAATATTAAAATCTTTTACTGATTCATTTAACAATTGAGCATAACCGATTAAATCATTTGTGGCTTTTTCCAGATTAATTATCATCTCATACTCTTCATCAATATTTTTCTCCACAGCACCGGCATTTTGATTAAAACTAGCCGATATTTCTTTTACTATTAACGCATCCGACATTATTTTTTTAAGATTTTCCATTACTTTTTTTATGTACTCTTCTAATTCTAAAATATTCTCTTTTGTAATCTTTATATTCATATAAATGTCATTAAAATTTTCTTCTGCTTTTTTACTTATGGACAATCCTTTAGCAATTACATTTTTTTCTTTTTCTATTCTGGTATTAGCACTGTAAATTTCATCTAACACTTCAGATAAGATAGTCGATGCTTGTACAATAGCATTTTCAGAATCTACGGATAATTTCCTTATTTCATCAGCAACAACCCTAAATCCTCTCCCGTGCTCTTTAGCTTTTGCAGCCTCAATCGCCGCATTTAACGAAAGCAAGTGGGTCTGTTTTGATATGTTTTTTATGATATCTACGATATCATTAATCTTTTTTGAATTTACCACCAATCTTTTAAATAATTCATAAGTATCATGAACACTTAAACTAATTTCTTTCATGTTTTCTGCAACATTTTCGATTGCGCTTAAACCCATCACAGCAGTTTCGTTCATGACTTTGGCAGAACTTACTGTTTTATCTACATTTGACATCATCAAATTAGCTGCTGATTCAATCTCAAGAATGTTATTCGCCGTATTTTCTATGGCAATCTTCTGTTGCTCAGAGCCTGATGATATTTCTTTCATGCTTTCAAAGATTTCTTTTGTCTTTTCTATTGATTTTGCGGAAACATCTTTAAAAGTTTCTGCATGTGTATTCAAGCCTTCAATGATTTCGTAAATATTTTGTACTATATCTCTTAAATTAGAAACCATGTAACTTACACTATTTGAAATATTAACTATTTCAAAACTTCCTGTCTTAATATCAGATACTATTTTTAGATCTCCATTTGAAATTTTGCTGAAGACCTTCTGCAATTTAGTTAAAGGCTCTGTAATTCCTTTAGTTCCAATCATTGATAGTAGAAATGCAAGAATTAACGAAAATAAGCCTATTAATAAAGTTGCATTCCTTATTTCATACACAGGTTTCAAATAAGCATTTTCACTGACAACAATCACGTATAGCCAATCCTTTTCAATAACGTATCTATAGCTTATTAATACATCATTGTTGTTCAGCTTTGTATGTACTAACCCGTTGTTTTTCTTAAACATCTCAGCGATTTGCGATCTACTGATTACATTGCTTTCCTCTCTTTTTAAACTGCCATCCTGCCATCTTATGGAATCAAATTGTCTATCAAACATGTAAATTTGTGGTTTAAGCCCTCTTGTATTATAAGAAGCTTTTTCGCTTTCAATGACATATTGAAGTTTCGCTCCAAATTCACTTGAATTGTACGCTCCTTCTAAAAGTGATATTTGATTTATCATAGTTTTTGTAGAACTTAATAAACTGTTTTGTATGTCATTAACTATGTAATTTTTTGTAATTGTATATGTAGTAAATCCCACAATTGTTATAGATATTAATACGAGAATTGAAAAAAGAAGTATCATCTTTGTTCTAATTCTAAGACCAGATATACTCAATTTCTTCATCTATTTCTCTCCTAAACATAAGAGCCAGTATAAATACCAGCTCTTATAAAATATATTTTGTATTCTGTTTTTTTGCCTATTTTAAAGTTACTTTCATGTCATTTATGTTTATAAAGCCAAGCTTCTCTGCAGGCCCTTTCTGTACTTCGTCAGACATCATAAAGTCTAAGAATGCCTTCACAACGCCTTTAGGCTCGCCTTTTGTGTACATGTGCTCATATGATGCGATTGGATATGTGCCATTTATAACATTTTCTTTTGTTGGCTCAACACCATTGTACTTAAGAGCTTTTACAGAATCATCAAGATAAGAGAATGCAAGATAGCTTATTGCACCTTTCTTTTCCGCCACCGTCTTTCTAACAGTACCTGAAGCATCTTCTGTCAATGCCAATCCCTGTACTTCATCTTGTCCACCTAACACGATCTTCTTAAAAGTTGCTCTTGTACCTGAGCTTGTTGGCCTATTTACCACGATTATCGGCTCATCTGGGCCTCCAACTTCTTTCCAATTTTTTATCTTACCTGTAAAGATATCAACCAATTGCTGCTGCGTCAGATTATCTACTGTCACGTCTTTATTAACAACAACAGCAAACCCTACAACGGCTACTTTATGATCTACCAATGATTTTGCATCAATACCTGATTTTTCTTCTGCATATATGTCTGAATCACCTATGTCCGCTGCACCTTGCGCTACCTGTGTCAAACCGGTACCACTTCCACCGCCTTGTACATTAATAGTAGCATTAGGATATTTTTGATTGAATAATGTTGCTGCTTGCTCTACTAAAGGCTGTAAAGCTGTAGAACCGACTGCTGTTGCAGTACCAGAAATATCTTGACTGCTATTTGATTGATTAGATGATCCAGAATTATTAGTATTTGGACCACATGCAGAAAATAAAAACACGCTTAAAACCATCAATACAGACAATAGAACTTTTGCTATTTTACTCTTTGACATAATTGCACCTCCGTATTTTTTTTACAAGTTTAGTATAACAGTCTATTGTAAAGCCTGTATTAAGCTTGTGTTAAAATCATGTAAAATCATGTACTATTTTTGTTCTTTAGGTAAAACAATGGTAAATTTTGTGCCTTTGCCGACTTCACTTTCTACAGTAATACTGCCTTTCATTGATTCTACAATGTGTTTTACAATTGCAAGGCCAAGTCCAGTACCACCTAATTTTCTCGATCTTCCTTTATCAACCCGATAAAACCTTTCAAAGAGCCTCGGTATATTTTCCTTTGATATGCCTATACCACTGTCTTCTACTTCTATTACGATATTGTTTTCCATATCGGCTGTGGTGACTTTCACATATCCACCTTCAGGAGTATACTTTATTCCATTGTCAATAAGATTGATGATCATCTGTCTAAGTCTATCCTTACTGGTCTTGATCACAACATCCTTGCAGTTTAAATCTTTTATAAGCTTTATATTTTTATCTTCAGCAGTTTTTTCCATGATGTAAAAAATTTCATTGATTTCTTCATCAATTGCAATATCCTCTTTTACAAAACCTTCCTTCAAATTTTCTATCTCAGAAAGCGTCAAAATATCATTTATTAGCCTCGTAAGTCTTTCAGCTTCAAACTCGATGATCTCTAAAAACCTGTCCCTTCTCTCAACATTATCAATTGCACCTTCCCTCAATGTCTCAATAAAACCTCTTATAGAAGTAAGTGGCGTCCTTAACTCATGTGATACATTTGCCACAAAATCGCTTCTGATTTTTTCTAACTTTCTGATTTCCGTTATATCATTTATTATGACAACAAATCCTAATTTTTTATGCGTGACTTGATGAACGATTGGACTGGAGTATATTTTTAGATGTTTGTTAAATGTGTCAATCTCAAAGTTATCTATATTATATCCCTTGTCTTTTATGATTTTTTCCAAAACATCGTGAAATTTCGAATTTCTAACGACATCCAATATGTGTTTTCCAACTGCATAATTATCCTTGATGCCAAGCATTGTTCGAGCTGAATCGTTTATAAGCAAAATTCTTTCATTTTCATCAAAAGCTACGACGCCATTTACTAAACTTCTTAAAATAGCTTCCAACTTTGCATTTCTATCGTACAACTCGTCTATCGTCTCTTGAAGCTTGTCCGACATGGTATTTATGGCAAATGATAATTGACCAATCTCATCGATTGATTTTATCTCAATTCTGTGTTCGTAATTGCCCTTCGTTATCTCTTTAGCAACATCGGTAATCTCATTGATAGGCTGAACAATACCTTTTATTAGCCTGTAACCAAAAAAATTGCTGACAATCAGCCCAAAAAGTATCCCGATTATGAGCCTTATCATTGACACTTTTCCAATAAAAAAAAATGATGTTGCCAAGATGCCTAAAAAGCTTATGATAAAATAGCTGTAGTACAGTTTTTTAAACATCACTTTCACCTATATCCTTTAATTTGTACCCAATCCCACGTACCGTTTCAATGTATACTGGAAGTTTATCATCATCTTCTATCTTTTTTCTCAAATGTCGTATGTGGACATCCACAGTTCTTGTTTCGCCAGCGTATTCATATCCCCATACCTTGTCCAACAAATAATCTCGAGTCAAAACTTTGCCTCGATTTTTTGATAAAAGTTTTAAAAGCTCAAACTCTTTTAAAGTGAGATCAAGCAATTCATTACCTTTATAAACCAAATGTTTTTCAGTATCTATCGTGATATCTCCAAACTTGATGATCTCATTGCCCTCAGACTCATTTTTGGATCTTCTTAGCACTACTTTAATCCTTGCCAACAGCTCTCTTATACTGAAAGGCTTTGTAATGTAGTCATCTGCCCCAAGTTCCAATCCTAATATCTTGTCTACTTCTTCGCTCTTTGCAGTCAGCATAATTATAGGGATGTTTTTAAGATGTTCATCTGATTTTAACTTCTTACATACATCTATGCCATCTATATCGGGAAGCATCAAATCTAAAAGAATCAGATCGGGGTTTGTCTCTTTGCATTTTTCAAGGCCATCTTTGCCATTATCTGTTAAAACAACATTATATCCTTGTGCTTCTAAATTGTACCTTAGCAACTCTAAAATATGGGCTTCATCTTCAATAACAAGAATTGTATGTGCCAAAATTGCACCTCCTAAGTACATCATGTACAAAAATAGAGCTTCATTTCTTCTCCTCGGTATCATTCAGCAATTTTTTTAGCTCGTCCATAAAAGTGTTTATGTCTTTAAATTGTCTGTAAACAGATGCAAATCTTACATACGCCACTTCGTCAACATTTTTAAGCTTTTCCATCACCATCTCTCCAATTTTAGCAGACGTGATTTCCTTTTCATAAGAATTGTAAATATCTCTTTCTATTTCATCTGTCAGCTCTTCTAATTTTTGAATGGGAACTGGTCTTTTTTCACAAGCCTTTATCATGCCTCTTAGTATTTTATCCCTGTCATAAGACTCTCTGCTTAAATCTTTCTTTATTACCAAAATTGGAACTTGCTCGACTTTTTCATAAGTGGTAAACCTTTTGCCGCAATTTATACATTCTCGCCTTCTCCTTATTGAAGTAGAATCATCGGTAGGTCGAGAATCAATCACTTTAGAATCTAAATAACCGCAAAAAGGACATTTCAAACATTATCATTCCTTTCGTCACAACCGATCAAAAAACTTTCTTCATCGACAATTGCTAATAAAATTATAATAAAATTGATGTAAATAGTCAAACTTGTGTTACATCTTCATTAATATCAATTAGTATAACATCTTCTCCTATTTTTTTTACAGATTGCCATGGTATATACAAGTCCTGATCCTTTGCAAAAAGTCTAAATCCTTTTGTCTCGCCTGGTATTATAAATCCGTCTACTTTGCCTTCCTCCAAGTTTACTTCTATGTCAATTATGTTGCCAAGTCTTTTCCCTGTTTTTACGTCAATTACGTCTTTGTCTCTTAAATCTGATGTCTTAAACATTCCGATTCCCCCTTAAAATCTTTATACTAAAAATATATGCAGTTATTTTTATCAAATTACAATAGAAAAACTTGCCATAAGGCAAGTCATATATATTTTCTCATGTGGGATAATGCTGATTTTTCAAGTCTTGACACTTGAGCTTGTGATATACCAATCTCTTTCGCAACCTCCATTTGAGTTTTCCCTTCAAAGAAGCGCATCGTCAATATCATCTTTTCTCTGTCGTTTAATTTCTTTATCGCCTCCTTTAATGCTATTTGTTCCAACCATACTTCATCTACGTTTTTTTCATCGCCAATCTGGTCCATCACGTATATTGCATCTCCACCATCATGGTATATTGGTTCAAAAAGTGACACAGGATCTTGTATGGCATCAAGTGCAAAAACCACTTCTTCTCTCGGTATGTTCAATTCTTTCGCTATATCGCCAACAGTAGGTTCTTTTGAATTTTCATTGACAAGTTTATCTCTTACTTGCAAAGCCTTATATGCCACATCTCGTAATGATCTGCTAACCCTAATAGAATTGTTATCTCTTAAATACCGTCTGATCTCTCCAATGATCATTGGCACTGCATACGTTGAAAATTTCACGTTCTGATTTAAATCAAAATTATCTATCGCCTTAATCAAGCCTATACAGCCAACTTGAAACAAATCATCTACATACTCGCCGCGATTGTTAAATCTTTGTATAACGCTCAACACAAGTCTTAAATTTCCATTTATGAATTCTTCTCTGGCGCTTTTATCGCCGTTTTTCATTCTTAAAAGCAGTTCCTTTTGCTTAGCTCCTTTTAGTACAGGTAACTTGGAAGTATTTACTCCGCAGATCTCTACTTTATTATTCATATGCCCATCCTCCAAATGTATTGGTTAATTTTAAGTATTACCTGCGGAGCAAATTTTATTCAATTTTAAACTAATCTATTTATTTCTTTTTTGAGTCTTTTTAATATCCTTTTTTCTAATCTTGAAATGTATGACTGCGATATGCCTAATAGGTCGGCTACTTCCTTTTGAGTCATTTCTGTTCCACCGCTAAGTCCAAACCTCAATCCTATAATCCTTTTTTCTCTATCAGATAGCTTTTTCAATGCATTTTTCAACAACTGTTTGTCAACTTCGTCTTCAATGATTTTATACACCAGCTCATTGTCTGTGCCTAAAATATCTGAAAGAAGAAGCTCATTCCCATCCCAATCAATATTCAGTGGTTCATCAAACGAAACCTCCATTCTGGTCTTGCTATTCCTCCTTAAATACATGAGTATCTCATTTTCTATGCATCTTGATGCATAAGTAGCCAGCTTTATCTTTTTGCGCGGATTGAACGTATTTATTGATTTAATAAGCCCAATGGTTCCTATAGAAATAAGATCTTCTATGCCTACTCCAGTATTCTCGAATTTCTTTGCTATATAGACTACGAGCCGCAAATTCCTCTCGATTAACATTGACTTAGCTTCATTATCACCTGATTCCATTTTTGCTATCAAAAACATTTCTTCTTCTGCCGAAAGAGGAGGAGGCAAAGCCTCACTGCCACCAACATAAAAGATCGAGTCTCGAATTTTCAGTTTTGTCAATACTTTTAGTATTGCCAACTGAATAGTTACTTTCACCTTTGTCTTAATATTCACCGCATCATCCCTCCATCAATTTAGCAATTCTGTACCTATAAGTGCTTCATAATCTGAAGTCTCATTTAACTTTTTAAAATATATTCCCACAATCGCATTTTTTTGCGATTTTCTATATCCCTCAACCACCAAATTGTCAGGTATAAATCCTATCAAAATCCCGCTGTCGTTTCCAATAGAATTAAAAGGCACTAACCTCAACCTTTTAAGCCATTTATCATCATCTACTGCTTTAGTCATTTCAAATATAGATTCATTTCCCATAGAATCAAATACATTTTTTAATTTTTCTGGCAACAATTCTTTTACAGCATCATATTCTACTATTGCAACAGGATAATTAGAAATAGGATCATGTAGCGTATTGCCTGTATCTAATATCGCCTTTACATCTCTTACTTTATTATCCATTTCTATATGCAGCTTATACAAAATATTGCTTTCTATATTCTTTTTTGATATGTATCCCCAACCAATATAAGTTAAAAGTATTGCGAAAAATAGTGCTGCTATTATGATCTGTCTAATGTCTATATTCACGACGTAAATCAATGCAAAAGCCGTTCCACCTATTATAAATGAAACCAGATAAAAAATGCTTAAGACTCTTATAAATTCATGAAATCTATTAAACCCAAATGCAATTGCCACCATTAAAATAGATATTATTATTTTAAATGTAAGTGAATAAATTATATTAGGCAAAGAAAAAAATATTAGAATTACATACAAAGCGCCTAAAGCGGACGAGAAAATTAACTTTGCATTATTAGTATTCGATCTGGAAAATCTTTTAGTCAAATATAAAATTATATAATTTATGATCAAGTTTTCGATAAAAATTACATCGGCGTACACTCCTATCAGCTCCAAATAACTTTAAAAACTACCTAAACTATGTATATTCATTCCGCAATCCTTTATTCCTATTATAATAAAAAAATATCGATAAAATTGTTATAATTTGGCACTAAATTTTCTCTATTATCAATATTTTTTTAAAGAATTTTATACATTAATGTTAATTAATGTAGTTAAAAAGGCATTAAAAAAACACCCTAATTAAAACATTAATTAAGGTGTTTCTATTTTTACTTTCTACCTCTTCTTAAGAAAGTAGGAATGTCAAGGTCGTCATTGTCAAACTTTATGACCTCGTTTATGTCTTTAACTTCGCTTTGTTTTATAATTTCTTTTTCTATTTTCGGTTTCTTTTCAGAATCAAACCTCTTTTCAAACCCTGTTGCGATTACCGTAATCCTAATCTGATCCTCTAAACTTTCATCAATGACTGCGCCAAATATGATATTTGCATCAGGATCCGCTGTTTCATATATGTAGTTAGCCGCTTCGTTAACCTCAAATATGCTTAAGTTAGTTCCACCGGCTATATTTAACAATATCCCTCTTGCACCTTCTATCGACGTCTCCAAAAGTGGACTTTGAACCGCTTGCTTTGCCGCTTCGGTGGCTTTATTTTCACCAGATGCTATTCCTATACCCATGTGTGCAAGACCTGTTTCCATCATTATGGTCTTAACATCAGCAAAATCAACATTGACAAGACCTGGGACAGCAATTAGGTCAGAAATACCTTGGACACCTTGCCTTAAGACATCATCTGCAATTTTAAACGCATCTAACATTGATGTCTTCTTCTCTGCCACCTGTAACAGCCTATCATTTGGAATCGTGACAAGTGCGTCTACGTGTTTTTTAAGCTCACTTATTCCCATTTCAGCGTGTGTCATTCTTTTTTTCCCTTCAAAAGTAAACGGCTTTGTGACAACTCCAACAGTCAAAATGCCTAATTGTTTAGTTATTTCAGCTACTACAGGAGCAGCGCCTGTACCTGTGCCGCCACCCATACCTGCAGTAATAAATACCATATCAGCACCGCTTATAATCTTTTCAATCTCGTCTTTTGTCTCTTCCGCTGCTTTTTTGCCAATTTCAGGATTTGCGCCTGCCCCAAGGCCTTTTGTCAGTTTGTCGCCAATCTGTATTTTTGTCTCAGCTTTTGACATGTAAAGTGCTTGCTTGTCCGTATTGATTGCAATGAATTCCACACCTTTAAGTCCTGCCTCAATCATTCTGTTTACAGCATTCCCACCGCCACCACCGACGCCAATAACTTTAATATTTGCAAACTGCTCCATATCTGTTTCAATACCTATCATATAAGACCCTCCTCATATCATATCCAAAAATCATTAAACCAGTCTTTTATTTTTGACAATACCCCACTTTTCTTTTGGTCCCTTTCTTTCGGAACCTCAACTTGCTTTTTATATAGATACTTTCGGTTTGCAAAAACATATTTGACGATTCCTACTGCAGTTGAATATACAGGCGTAGAAACTCCAATAGCATTAGGCAAACCTAATCTTACATTTTTACCCAAAATACTCTCTGCTAAATCCAGACTGCCTTTTATAAAAGATATTCCGCCTCCTGTTATTACAATATTTGTTGAAATCTGGTCTAAAACGTTAGAACCCCTCATTTCATCGTACACCATCGTCAAAATTTCATTTACTCTCGCTTCTATAATATCTATTATATCATTAAGTCTGGTATCTTGAGAACTATGATTTGCTATATTTGCTATTTTTACTGTCTCATCATTCTCTACCTTCACCACAGAACCATACTTCTTCTTTATAATTTCGGCTTCTTCAAAAGAAATCTTTAACCCGATTGACAAATCGTTGGTTATGTGATTTCCGCCAACAGGTATCATGCCTGTATATATTAAATTTCCAGACTTAAAGACTGCTATATCTGTTACACCAGCACCTATGTCGATAAGTGCTACGCCAAGTTCTCTCTCATCTTTAGTCAATATTGCTTCTGCTGTAGCTAATGGCTCTACGATGATTCCCGACATGGTGTAACCAGCCTTTTTTACGCATTTTTCCATATTCTGTACTGCTGTCAAGCTACCCGTCACAATTGCCGCATCCACTTCCAACCTTATCCCTGCCATACCTACAGGGTCTTTAATTTCTCCATAACCATCTACTATGTATTCAATAGGGATAAGCTCAATTATCTGTTTATCAGATGGCAAAGCCATTATTTTAGCAGCTTGCAGCACTCTTTCCACATCTTGCGCTGTTATCTCTTTATCATCCCTTGTTACAGCCACAAGACCTCTATTTCTGTATATTTCAGTAAGGCCGCCGGGAATTTTAATGTAAACCGATGTGACCTTTTGATTCGCCATTCTTTCAGCCTGTTCGATGGATTTTTTAATGGAAAAAGCAGTTGTCTCTATATCAACAACGACTCCTTTTTTCATGCCATTGCATGGATACATTCCAATGCCAATTATCCTCAGCTCTCCATTTTTGTCACATTGGCCAATTATAGTGCATACTTTTGATGTCCCAATATCAATACCTGTTATGATTTCATTCAATTAATTCTCCTCCCCTCGGAGCTTATTGTTTTTTAGAAAAATTATTCAAAATGTATCTCCGAATATAAGCAAAATTTGTAAACAATCTGCTGCCAAAAGCAAAAATCGCAGCCAAATAAATCGGAACTCCTAACACATCACCTATATAGGCTAAAACTGCAGCCAATATAGCATTTCCAAAAAAGCCTGAAATGAAAATAGCATTATTGAATTTATTTTCAAGGCTGGCACGAATTCCTCCAAAAACAGAATCTAGTGCAGCCAGTATGGCAACGGAAAGATATGATGTATATGCAGGAGGCAAATTAATTGGCAAGAAAAAGCCGATTGCAAGTCCTAAAGCTAAACTTAAAATGATAATTAAAGCCATCAATTATTCCCTCCTTCGTAAGGTTTCGCATATTTATACGTTAAAACACCGTCATATTTTTTGACTAATATTTTGTCAGAACGCTTAATGTTAACCTGAATTCCCCAGTTTGACAATGTATCGATGATTCCACCTTTAAGTCGCAAAGCAGCTTCCAATGTATCTGGATTTCCAATGGCTTTCACCACATATGGAGGCGTAAATCTGACTGAATTAATATCGATAGTATTGCCTATCATTCGTATCTCAGATGTTGCAACGAGTCTTTGGTCATTTATTGATATAGCTTCAGCTCCCGCTGCTCTAAGCTCATTAACTATATTTAGAAGATCTTCATCGTGAACCAAAAAAGCATTCTGATCAGCACCGGGTTGAAGTTGTGTATTGCCATCATTTATTGTAACTATGATGCCAGGTCCTTCAACATCAGAAAGGCCCGCTAATTCTTTATATTTGTCAAGGTCATCTTTAAGAGACTTTGTTACTGTGCTTGACTTAGCCGCAGAATTTTCATAATTTGATATTTTCGCTTCTAAATCATTTATCTGTTTTTTCAACTCATCTCTCTCTTTCTGAACTTGATTTAATTTACTTGTAAGTTCCTCTGCTCTTTGCACAGTCAAACTATCACTGTTTTTCACATTTCTAAACTGTGTTGATATCATTATTCCAAGAACGACACATACAAAAGCGATAGAAACAAAAAAGCTCTTTTTCACTGCACTTCCTCCATTTCTTATGGCGTATAAATTGGATTCCCGTTGCTTACTATAAGAACATTTCCACTGTTATAGCCTTTTTTCTCTAAATCATTCAATATCTTTTCAGAAAAATTTAATGAATAGCTTATGTCATCAACATTCTCCAATACTACATTTATTCCTGAATTCGTCTTTAATGTAATCTTTGAACCATCAACAATTATACTATTGTATATATTCTTATTATATATTAACGGCAATAGTTTTGCTATGTCCTTATTATTACTTAAATTGTTGATTTTACTTCCTATCTCAAATTTTCCAACGTCGATTCCCTTTAATATTGGCAATTTATTGTTGTAATCACCTAACTGAACTGCGACACAGTCGGTATCTACATATAGAAATTTGTCTTTATAGCTTATTTGAGCCGCCAATACCCTTTCATCTATTTTTATTTCGACTTTAGAAGGATAAATTATGTTAATTGACGCATCTTTAATGTATGGATCCTTCATAATGGATTTAATGACGGCTGATTTATTTATTTTCAGAGTATTGCTGCCTATCTCTATCCCCGACAACCTTATGACATCGCTCTTATCTACTGATCTTGTCCCATAGACATATATGTTTTTTACATCAAATAATGATGTTTTAAATAAAATTATATAAAGTATGATTGCAAAAATAAATAAAAATACGATAAAAACGCTAAACCTCTTTTTCTTTTTATACTGTCTTTCTTCCATCATATACATCGCCTCTATCATATGCTTGTACAAATTTTAGATGATGTAAAACAGCATTGGCTGTTTTACATAGTCCTTTCTATGTCAGCACCAAGATTTTTTAAATTTTCGCTAAAATCTTCATATCCTCTATCAATATGTTCTATGTCTTCTACAATTGTAGTGCCGATAGCACCTAATCCAGCTAAGACTAGTGCTGCACCACCTCTTAAATCTTTTGCAACGACATTTGTTCCCGTAAGCTTGTCAACTCCTTTCACTACCGCAATTCGCCCATCTACTTTAATATCTGCACCCATTCTTACTAATTCTTCTGTATATTTAAACCTATTGTCAAAAATAGTCTCCGTAACTATAGATGTCCCATCCGCAGTAGCTAAAAGTGAAACCATTTGTGCCTGAAGATCCGTTGGAAAACCAGGATATGGGAGAGTTATTATCATGTCAACTGCCTTGGCTCTACCGGTAGAATTAAGTTTTATAAAGTCATTGCCATGTGATATTTTAAAACCACATTCATTTAGCTTTGACAAAAGAGAATCTACGTGTCTTTTAATCACATTTTTAAGAACTACCTCTCCTTTTGTAATAGCTGATGCAATAAGATAAGTCCCCGCAACTATCCTATCAGGTATTATTGTGTATTCAGTATCATGCAATTCTTTTACACCTCGTACGACAATAGTATTTGTACCTGCACCTGAAATCTTTGCACCCATCGAATTTAGAAAATTTTGTAGATCCTCTATTTCTGGCTCTTTTGCAGCATTTCCTATAACTGTAGTTCCATCAGCCATGGATGCAGCCAACATTATATTTTCAGTTGCACCAACGCTGGGTATATCAAGATGTATTTCATTGCCGCAAATTGACTTGCTTTCACAATTGATAAATCCATACGATTCATCTATTGATATGCCAAGCTTTTTTAAACTTTTTATGTGCAAGTCAATAGGCCTATGCCCTATGTCACATCCTCCTGGAAAGCTGATCTGAGCAACATTATTTCTTGCCACCAATGCTCCCATCAAAAAAATGGATGATCTCATTGCTCTCATTAATCTGTCTGGAATGTGGTAATCAATGATACCACTGGAATCTACTATAATGTCTGACCCATCAAATTCTACTGTACAGCCTAAGTGTCTTAATATTTCTATCATAGAATAAACATCTTTTAATCTTGGGCAAGAGTGTAAAATACTTACACCTTTGTTTAATAGTGTTGCAGCAAGTATTGGCAATACAGAATTTTTCGCACCGTTTATCCGTACCTCACCTTTTAATCTATTTCCTCCTTTAATGACATATTTCATCCCATTCTATCACCTCCTGTTAAGCTGTACAATTCATAATATGCACCTATGCTTCAGGAGGTTACATCGCCTATTTTAGCTTACAAACAAGCCTATAAATTTCATTGGCAGCATCTATCTTTGATAACTTTTTTGCATTAGCTTTCATGGTTTTAAGCTTACTGGAGTCATTTACGATAGATAATATCTTTTTATACAAAACATCTCCATTTAAGTCTTTTTCAAGAATCACCAAAGCTGCACCATTTTTTTCAAGAACTCTTGCATTGTACTCTTGATGATTGTGAGTAACATTTGGAGACGGAATCAAAATCGATGCAGTTGATGTGGCTAACAATTCTGCAAGTGTGATTGCACCTGATCTACACACCATTACATCTGCAATTGAATAGATATCACCCATTTCATAACAATACGGAATTATCTTAATATTTTCTCCTAATCTTATATCGTAATCTTTGATCATTTTTATTACACTGTCATACTGATTTTTTCCTGTTATCATAAGAATCTGAAATTCTTCTCTCGATTTTTTTATCACATCAACCATGTATTCATTGATTTTGGCAGCGCCTCTGCTACCTCCTACAGAAACCACTACTTTTTTCGTCTCATCTAAGCCCCATTTTTTCAAAGCCTTTTTTCTATCACCATTCAAAATTTCCATTCTAATGGGATTACCTGTTACAAAGATATTGCCTTTATTTCGAAAGTACTTTTTTGACTCATCAAATGCAACGGCCACAATATCTACAAACCTTGAAAGTATCTTATTAGTAAGTCCTGGATAAGCATTTTGCTCGTGAATAAGCGTTGGTATCTTCATAAGGGCTGCTGTCATGACTACAGGGCCGCACACATATCCCCCTGTTCCAATTACTACATCCGGTCTATAATCATTTATTATTTTTTTTGCATCTATCAAACCATCGAAAGCTATCTTAATAGTCTTTATCGTATCAATTGATAATTTGCGCTTAAATCCTTTTACCCTTATCGTTTTAAGGGTATAACCTGACTTTGGCACCAATTCTTTTTCAAGCCCATTTTCTGTTCCTACAAATAATATCTCTGCATCTTTTTCGTTTCGCATGATTTCATTTGCAATTGCCACTGCCGGATATATATGACCACCTGTACCGCCACCTGTCAATAAGTACCTCATTTCATCAACTCCTATCCATGTTTGCGTACCTTGATATATTCAATAATATGCCCATTGCAGCCATCATAAAGACTGTAGATGTCCCACCATAACTGATAAATGGCAAAGACACACCAGTAGCTGGCATTGATGAAGTTACAACTGCAACATTTATCAATGTTTGAACGCCGATCACACCTACAATGCCGGTAGCAATGAGGCATCCAAATACATCCGGAGCTTTTGCCGCAACTCTAAGGCCTCTTATTATAAGATACAGAAAAAGCAGCAGTATAGAAGCTGTCCCAATAAGGCCAAGCTCTTCACCGATTATTGAAAAAATAAAGTCGTTTTGTGGCATCGGCAGATACATAAACTTCTGTCGGCTTCTGCCTAAACCGACTCCAAAAAGCCCTCCTGAACCTAAAGCATACAAAGACTGTACAATTTGATAGCCATGCCCTTTTATGTCTTGCCATGGATTTAAAAATGTAAATACCCTTTGCCTTATGTACTTTATGCTGGTCACTACGATAATAGCTGCAGAACCACCAACTCCAAACAATGTCGCCATAAATGATAACTTTGCGCCCGCCACAAATAAGATTATTATAGAAATGATAAATATTGTACCAGCAGTGCTGAAATTTGGCTGCTTCATAATGAGTAAAAAGAATATTCCGGCAATCAATAGTACAGGAAGGACTCCCTTTTTAAAGCTTTTTGCATAATTAGGGTTATTATCAAAATATTTTGCAAAAAACAGTATTATGGCGTATTTAGCTATTTCTGACGGCTGCAAAGTAAATCCGCCTATTTCAATCCATCTGGTAGAATTGTACCTTGTACTTCCTATTCCTGGCAACAATACTACTATAAGTAAAACTATTGACAATATCAACAACGCATTTGACAGCTTCTTCAATTTATGATAATCAAAATTCATCATAAATGTCATGGCAAAAAAGCCGATAATTGCCCACAAAAGCTGACGCTTCAAAAAATAGAATGAATCATGGTATTGGTAATACGCATTTGCAGAGCTTGCGCTAAATACCATCACAACACCTATGGACACAAGAACCAATACGGATATAAGTATATTGTAATCAACGGGATACTTACGATTCACCGAGCCTACCCCCTCAAAGAATTTACTGCATCTTTAAAGAGTCTGCCTCTCTCTTCATAATTTCTAAACATATCCCAACTTGCACAGGCAGGCGATAAAAGCACATTGTCGCCAGGTTTAGCCGCATTATAAGCAGCATAAACAGCATCATCTATGCTTTCTACAAATATAACATCATCTTCTGAATACCCTTCTTTTATAGCAGATCTATAGATTAAATCTTTTGTCTCGCCAAGCAGAATCAATTTTTTTACGCGGCCTTTAAAAGAAGCAGTAAATTCATCAAAACTTACACCTTTGTCATATCCACCGGCAATCAATATGATAGGGCCTTTCATGGCTTCAATAGCTTTTATAGCCGCATCTGGGTTTGTGCCCTTTGAGTCATTGTAATATTTGACTCCATTTACGTTTCTTACAAATTCAATCCTATGCTCAACGCCTTTAAATGTCCTCAATGTTTCACTTATGACCTTAATATCAATTCCCGCTAAATAAGCCATTGTAGATGCCACCATGGCATTTTCTACATTGTGATTTCCTGGAATATATATGTCTTCAATGTCTATTATCGCACTTTTTTCTCCATCTGCAGAGATTACGATTTTTCCATTTTCAAGATACGTACCATACTCTAAAGCTCTATTTCTGCTAAAAGGAAAAACATTGCATTTGGCTTTTTTAAATAAAGAAGAAATATTTTTATCATCATAATTTAAGACAGTGAATTGATCAGCAGTTTGATTCTCGAAAATCCGCCCTTTGATTTCGATGTAGTTTTCCAATGTCTTGTGTCTATTTAAATGATCCGGGGTTATATTTATTATTGCGCTTATTACAGGTTTGAACTCCTTTATTGTTTCCAATTGAAAACTGCTTATTTCCGCTACAATGACATCATCCGCATTAGCATTTATTGCTGCTTCAACAAGAGGATATCCTATGTTTCCTGCAACATATGTCTTTATACCTGACGCTTTAAATATTTCGCCAAGCAGCGATGTTGTAGTAGTCTTTCCATTTGTACCGGTTATGGCGTATATAGGCGCTTTTGACAACCTATAAGCAAACTCCACCTCACCTATTACATCAATGCCCTTTGATTTTGACAATACGACTATATCAGAGTCCACAGAAATCCCAGGACTAACAATGACCATTTCTGCACCATTTAAAAGCTCATCTGTGACATCTTTAAAGCAAAATGTAACACCTTTTTCTTTAAATTCTTTCAAATCATCACCAAACTTATCCTCATCTTTTGAATCAAACACAAATATTTTAGCATTTAACATCAATAAAACCCTACACAGAGCTTTGCCACTTAACCCAAATCCTGCTACAACAACTTTTTTACCACAAAAGTCCATATTTTCCTCCTAAATTATAAAAAATTTTTCATTCTGATTTTTAAGATAAATTTAACTTATTCCATAAAATGACACAAACACTGCTATCAAAGTTACTATCCAAAATAAAAATACGACTTTAGTTTCTGACCAACCAGAAAGCTCAAAATGATGATGGAGAGGGCTCATTTTAAATATTCTTTTACCTGTAAGCCTAAATGACACAACTTGAATTATAACTGACAATGCTTCAGCGACATAAACAATTCCCACCACTACTAAAATGACAGGCAATTTAGTCATTGTTGCCAAAGCCGCTACAGCTCCACCAATTGCAAGTGAACCTGTATCTCCCATAAACACTTCGGCAGGGTATCTATTAAACTTCAAAAATCCAAGAAGTGCACCAGTAATTGCTGCACCAAACACAGTTAACGACGTATTGTTCATAAAAAAGCCTATTAAGGTAAAAAAAGCGGTAACCATAAAAGATACTCCTGATGCAAGCCCATCCAATCCATCCGTTAGATTAACACTATTTACAGTTCCAACAACTACAAACATTATAAACGGTATGTAAAAGTAGCCCAAGTCAATTTCTCGCTTCAAAAATGGAACTATTACATCAGTGCCAACTATATTCTTCGAAAAATACGCAAACAAAATAGCTAATGCAAATTGACCTAAAAGCTTTTGTCTGGCGGTAAGACCTAACGATCTTTTATACCGCACTTTTATGTAGTCATCCAAAAAGCCGATTATTCCATATCCTAATGTTATCGTGATTAACAATGCCATGTATTTATCCCATTTTGAAAATACAATATCAGCAATGAGCAAAGAGATAATTATGATTATTCCACCCATTGTAGGGGTTCCAGCTTTTTTTAGATGCGTCTTAGGTCCATCGCTTCTTACACTTTGACCAAACTTTAATTTAGTTAGCCATGGAATAACAATAGGACCTAATACGACACAAATTAAAAAAGAAACAATTGTAGCAAATATCATCTTTTGTATCATTTATAAGCACTCTCCTGCAAAAATTTCACGATTTCCTCCATCTTCATCCCTCTTGAACCTTTAACTAAAAAGACATCACTTTCTTTCATAATATTTTTTATGGCATCAATGGCTTCTGCATTATTAGCGCATCTAAAGACATTATCATTGTTCATTCCTTTTTCTATTGCCCCATCAGCTATTTTTAAAGCATAATCTCCAACTGTTATAAGCACATCAATATCATTTTCTTTTACATATTCCCCAACCTCTCGATGCGCAATGTCTGCATACTGTCCTAACTCTAACATATTGCCTAACACAGCTACTTTCCTTCTCTCTGTATATCCACCTAAAACTGACAAAGCAGCTTTCATGGATGAAGGATTTGCATTATACACATCGTTTATAATTTTAATACCTGCTGCATCTATTATATTTAATCTCATATCACTTGGCTGAAACTTAGCCAGTGCTTTCCTTATATCTTCTTTATTGACATCAAATTTGATTCCTATACAAATTGCCGCTAATGAATTATATATATTGTGTTTTCCTGGTACGTTTAATTCTATGTCTAATAAATACCCATCTATCAAAACCTTGTATTTTGAAGATTCTTCCTTTAATTCTATGTCAAAGGCCTTGATATCGCCATTATTTATACCGTATGTCACAAATTTAGGGCCCTTTTTTTCAAGCAATTTTATTAACATATCATCATCTGCATTAATTACGACTGTATCGCCATCTTTAAAATCTTCAATAAGCTCTGATTTTGCCTTTAATATATTTTCACGGGAACCTAATTTTTCAATATGAGCAACTCCAATATTCGTATATACCGCAACATTAGGAGATGCAATGTTTTTTAACCTTCTTATTTCGCCAAAACCGCTCATTCCCATTTCAACAACAGCCATATCATGACCATCATTAAGCGTAAATAAGGTAAGGGGCAAGCCGATCTCATTGTTGAAATTTCCGATTGTCTTTAAGACATTGTACTTCATCGATAAAACATCGTAAATCATGTCCTTAGTCGTAGTTTTTCCACTGCTGCCAGTTACGGCAATAAATGGAATATCGAATTTGCTTCTATAATATTTAGCTATCCTGTGCAAAGCGTCTTTTGTGTCTTTGACAAATATAATCGGTTTACTATCGTGTCTGATATAATTGATAGACTCTGTAAGGGAAGCAGAACCTACATTTAAGGCATCATCTATGAATTCCTCTCCATTGAACCTTTCACCTTTTAAAGGTATAAACAAATCTCCAGACTTAATTGTCCTCGAATCGGTGCTTATACCGCTTACGCATACATTTATATCGCCGGATAGTAATTTCCCTTCTGTTGCATCCAATATCTCTTTAACTGTTAAAATCAACTTTTTCATCTCCATTTAATATATCTCTTACTATGTCTCTTTCATCAAAATCTATGACTTTGTCTTTCAATACTTGATATGTTTCATGCCCCTTACCAGCTAAAATTACGACGTCATTGTCCTTCGCTATAGATAGTGCGTACTTTATAGCTTCTTTCCTATCTTCTATGATTGTGTAAGGGCATTTTGTATTTTTAATGCCTTCTTCAATTTCTTGTATTATCTTAATAGGCTCCTCCGACCTTGGATTGTCCGAAGTTATAATTACAAAATCGGCATATTTGCCAGCGACTTCTCCCATTTTAGGGCGTTTGCCTTTATCTCTGTCGCCGCCACAACCAAAAAGCAATATCTTTTTCCCAGTATTGTATTCTTCAAATGCCTTCATTAAATTCTCAAGTCCGTCTGGAGTGTGGGCGTAGTCAATCACTACATTGTAAGGTACATCCAAATCAAGAACTTCAAATCTTCCTTTTATCTTGACATCCTTAAGTGCCATTTTTACAGACTGAAGCGGTATACCCAATATAAATGCTACCGAAATAGCCGCCAGTGAATTGTATACACTAAATAGCCCCGGTATCTTTAAAGCTATTTCACTTTTTATATCTTCTATTTGAACAGTAAATTTCGCACCTTTAATATCGTTTTTGATGTCTTTTGCCATTATGTATGCATAGTCTTTTATGCCATATGTTACAACTTTAGCATTAGAATTCTCTATCATATACGAAGAATAATCATCATCTATGTTTATCACGCAAGCCATCTTTGCCATCCTGAAAAGTTTAGCCTTTGCACTAGCATACTCATCCATCGTCTTGTGAAAATCTAAATGATCTTGGGTTAAATTGGTAAAAACAGCTATATCAAATTTACATTCATCTACTCTGTTTAACGCCAATGAATGTGAAGAAACTTCCATCACTACGTATTTCACACCTTCATCAACCATGAGCCTAAGGTATCTTTGAAGATCTAATGACTCTGGAGTAGTCCTCTCTGTTGGATAGACTTTGTCGCCAATCATGTTGTGAATCGTTCCTATCAACCCGACTTTATTGTTCTGGCTTTCCAGTATGGACTTTATCATGTATGTGACAGAAGTCTTGCCGTTTGTTCCTGTCACGCCTATCATAAAAAGCTGTTTTGAAGGATCACCGTAGTAATTTGATGCGATTTTAGCCAATGACTTCCTGGCATTTTCTACTTTTATGACGGTGATATCTTTATCTATGGTTATTTCATGTTCAACTACGACGGCAACAGCTCCTCTTTCTACAGCATCATTTATGTAATCCGCCCCATCAAACTTAAATCCTTTGATTGCAACAAATAGCGAACCTTCTTTTGAATTCCTGGAATCATAGCAAATTCCTTTTACATCAACATCGATGTTGCCTTTAACAGTTGTATAATTTACATCCTTTAATATATCCACAAGTCTCATAATAGGCCTCCTAATTCATTATATACATTTAATAGTATAGCACAATTATGCAGTTTGCATATATCAAAAACTGCATATTGTGCTTGAATTAATTTTCCAGTGGCCTAAAGTCGACTTCAACAGTTGTTCCTTTATCAACTTTTTCACCTTTTTCTGGCTTCTGGCTTACAGCAATACCAGAACCATTGATTTTTATTTTCAGCCCTAAAGAGCTTAAAATGTTACTCGCTTCTGTTATAGATCTTCCTTTTAGATCAGGTACATCAACCTTTCCGTTATTATTATATTCATTTAAATACAAGACAATTTGCGAATCTTCTTCTACCATTGCCCCGGGTTTAGGCATTTGATCTACAACTGTGTTCCCAGTTCCTTCGATGGAAAATTGCAGCTTATCTTTTAACAATGCATTTTGAGCCTCATTCAAGTTCAAATTCCTTACATCTGGAACTTTTACAAGAGGCTTCACTACAATGCCTTTTGGTTTTACATTTAAGTACGTCAACGTGTCATATAATATGCTTCTTACTACAGGTCCTGCTAACGCACTGCCAAAATGGGTTTCGGCATTTGGTTCATCAATCACCACAAGCGCTATCACCTTTGGATCTTCTGCAGGTGCAAATCCGACGTATGAAGCCACGTATTTCCCCGGTGTATATTTTTCTGTAGTGCCTGTTTTTCCTCCAACATCATACCCTTCTATGTAACCTGCCTTGCCTGTGCCTTCGGATACTACACTTTCAAGTATCTGCCTCATTGTAGCTGATGTCTTTTCGGATATCACTTGCCTTATTACAGTTGGTTTGAATTCTTTTATAGGTTTCCCATCAGAATCGACTATTTCTTTGACTATATGAGGCTCCATCAGTTTTCCGCCATTTACTATCGCTGAAACCGCTCGTATCATTTGAAGTGGCGTAACCGCAATACCCTGTCCAAACGAGTTTGTAGCAAGCTCTACAGGGCCTACATCTTTTTCTTTCATTACAAGGCCAGGTGCTTCTCCAGGTAATGTTATGCCGGTGGTTTCTCCAAAGCCAAATTCATGAATGTACTTGTACAATTTGTCTACTCCAAGCCTTTGGGCAATTGTCGCAAAGACAACGTTGCAGGAATTTTGGACTCCTTGTACAAATGTTTCGCTGTAATGTGTTGCCCAACAATTTATTCTCTGCCCTGCAACCATGATATATCCAGGGTCATAAAATTGCTCGTTTAACCCAACAACACCTTCCTCCAATGCTGCTGACGCTGTAACTGTCTTGAAAACTGAGCCAGGTTCGTAAGCATCCGATATAGCCTTATCTCTCCAATTTTTAAACCAATCGCTTTTGGGACCTGCAAATGGGTTGTTTGGATCGTAATCAGGCCTTGATGCCATGGCTAAAATATCACCTGTCTTAGGATCCATTACGATTGCAACAGCACCTTTTGTAGGCTTAGTATGTGCATACGCATCATCAAGAGCTTTTTCTGCAAAATGCTGTATGTTTGAATCAATCGTCAAAACAACATTGTAACCATCTATAGGTGGGATGTATTCTTCTTCACCATTCCCCATTTTCCTGCCTAATGCATCAACTGGCGACGAAATCCTTCCAGGTATTCCTCTTAAATAGCTATCGTACACCGACTCGATTCCGTCCAGTCCTTGATTGTCTACACCTGTAAACCCAAGTATGTGGGAAGCTAAATTCTTCTCTGGATAATATCTTTTTGTATCTCCAGATATTACAATACAAGATAGATTTAATTTTCTTATCTTGTTAGCCGTATCATCATCAATTCTCCTTGCAATCAATACCTCTTGTACATTCTTGTTGTTTATCTTTTTAAGGATATCTTCTTTGTCGATTTTTAAAATCTCAGCCAGCTTTGACGCAATTTCATCTTTTTGGCTGTCTTTCACTTCTTTCGGTATTATGCTAACTTTGTTAGAACTTGCGCTTTCAGCAAGTGCCTTGCCATTTCTGTCTAATATCAAGCCGCGTTTTGGCGTAACTGAAACATCTAATGTCCACTGAGGTATGGCAAGCTTTTGAAATTCATCGCTTTTTACTATCTGTATCCAAAAAAGCCTAACAATGAGAACGCTAATAATAAGTATAGAAAAAAACAGCAAAAATAAAATTCTCTTTTTGGTAGAAATGCTTGGTGATATTTAAAATCCCTCCTATCTCACCAGCAGTCCCAAAATCCTTCCCCAAAAAGTCTTATTTTTGTTTTCATCATCTGTTTTTTTCTCAGCGACTTGATTTTGTTTTCCAACACTCATGTAGACTATCTGCCCTTTATCAGGCTCTACCATTCCTAACTGATTTTTCGCTATTTCTTCTATCCTCTGCAGATCGCTCATTGAAGCAATTTGGACTTCTAACTGCTGGTTTAACTTTTCTATTTCGCTGGCTTTTGCCTCTACACTGCTTAATGCAACAGATTTTTGATATATCAACGCATACCTAAACAAAACGGTAAGGCTTAAAAATCCTACAAAAACTATTACTGCAAGGTTTTTAAGCTTCTTATTCTTTTTGGGTTTTTTACCTTTGTTTTCTTCATAATACGGCTTTAGATCATAATCGTAATTGTGCTTTTCTAATACCAATTTATTCTTCCCCCTTATACTTTAGAACAGCAGTTTTTCTGCAACTCTTAGTTTTGCACTTCGAGATCTTGGGTTTACTCTTATTTCATTTTCACTTGGTACAATAGGTTTTTTAGTTATGATCTTTATTACTGGTTTTTTCCCACATGTACACGGCAAGTTTTTAGGGCATGTACACGGATCCTCCAGTTTCTTGTAAGTATTTTTTACTATTCGATCTTCCAGCGAGTGGAATGTTATGATTGCTATTCTTCCTCCCGGATTCATTGCATCTACAAAGTCAGCAATAGCATCTCCAAGCCCTTTTAGCTCTTCATTGACTTCAATCCTTATAGCTTGAAATGTTCTTTTAGCAGGATGCGGTCCTGTCCTCCTCTTTGATGCAGGTATGGCCTTTTTTATTACGTCTACTAACTCAAATGTAGTCTTAATAGGTTTTCTCTTTCTCTCCTCAACGATGAACTTTGCAATTCGTTTAGCCCATAGTTCTTCACCATAATCAGAAATTACCTTTGCAATTTCATCTTCTGAATAATTGTTTACAACGTACTCTGCTGTAATGTCACTTTCTTTGTCCATTCTCATATCAAGTGGGGCATCGTGCATGTAAGAAAATCCCCTTTGTGCCTCATCTAATTGATATGAAGATACGCCAAGGTCTAATAAAGCACCATCTATGCTCTTAATCCCGCATTTTTTTAATATATCTTTTATATTCTTATAATTGTCATGAATATACGTTGCATTATTGAAGTCTTTAAGCCTAATAGATGCAGCCTTTATGGCGTCCATGTCTCTGTCGATTGCGATTAATTTTCCTTTATCAAGCCGTCTTAATATCTCATATGAATGGCCACCACCGCCTAAAGTTCCATCTACATAAATACCATCAGGCTTAATTTCTAAATATTCAATAGTCTCTTGCAACAACACACTTTCATGTTTGAAATCCATAAAAATCACCTTATATGTTTAAATCGTCTAAATGCTCTGCAACATCTTCAAAAGAAACATCAATATTATTTGAATATTCCATCCATACTTCTTTACTCCAAATCTCTACTCTTGACGATACCCCAATTATTATGACTTCTTTCTCAATTTTTGCATGTTCTCTCAAGATGTTCGGTATTAATACTCTTCCCTGCTTGTCTATTTCGCATTCAGTGGCGCCTGCTAAGAAAAATCTGGTAAATGCTCTGGCATCTTTTCTGTTAAGTGGCAATGTCTTTAGCTTTGCCTCGATATTTGACCATTCTGACAATGAGTAAGCAAAAAGGCAATTGTCAAGCCCTCGCGTCAACACAAATTTATACCCCAGTTCGTCCCTGAACTTGGCAGGTATAAAAACTCTCCCTTTTTGATCTATTGTATGTTCATATTGCCCCATCAGCATACCGAACACCCATTTCTATTGCACTTCTAACCACTTTGCACCACTTTAAACCACTTATTATGTTTATTCTATATAAAACTCAAAAATCCTTCAATAAATTAAAATTTTTTTCACAAAAAAATAACGAGTATGACTCGTTATCAAAAACTATAACATATTATGGCTTTACAACAGATAATACACAGTTATCTTCATTAAAATGCGTCTTAAATCTATTTAGTACATCATCAGGAGTTATATCTTCTATGACAGATGTAAAATCCAAGATATTAATGTCTTTCATGTAGTACGATATAAAGTTGTGTGCAATACTTTCAACAGAATTAAATGATTTTACAAATCGGCCAAGTATCTTTTTCTTAATTCTATAGAAATCACCGTCATCCACTTTATTGATGGATGAAATTTTAGCTATAAGAGCCTTTTTCACAGCTTCAGGATCTACAGATTGACCACCTATTATAGAGTAACCATGATCTACTTCACCTACGTACTCTACATCAAAAGTTGTATCAATAAGTCCATCATTATAAAGTTTTTCATACAAGTCGGAGCTTCTACCGGCTAAAATCTCTAAGCAAATCTGTGTAGTTATGTCCTTTTTAAGTAATCTCTTTCCTCCATAACCTATGTCATTGTCTTTAAATCCAATATTAAATAGCGGCATCGAAACAGACATCTTCTGTTCTACGTAATTCTTGTTTATTTTAGTCGGCTCATCAGGATAAATGCGCTTTATCTCTCCATTTCTTTTTTCTGTTTTAACACTATCATTTACGATTTCTGCAACTTTATCCACGTCAACATCGCCAACTGCGAATAAAACCATGTTTGATGGATGATAAAATGTATTGTAGCATTTATACAAGATGTCTTTGTCGATTCTTGATATAGATTCAATTGTACCTGCAATATCTATTTTTACGGGATGTTGGCGGTACAATCCGCCTAACATATTGAAAAAGAGCCTCCAAGACGGATCGTCATCGTACATGCGAATTTCTTGGGCTATTATGCCTTTTTCCTTTTCTACATTTTCATCTGTAAAATAAGGCCTTTGGACAAAATCCAAGAGAAGTTTTAAATTGCTGTAAAAATTGTCTGTGCATGAAAACAAATAAGCAGTAGTTGTAAAATTCGTATAAGCATTTGCAGAAGCTCCATTCTTAGAAAACTCCTCAAATACGCTTCCACTTTCTTCTTCAAACATCTTATGCTCTAAAAAATGTGCAATACCATCTGGCACATGTGTAGGTTCACTTTCACCGGGAATTATAAATTCTCTATCATTAGAACCATAATGAGTTGCAAACATTGCATACTGTTTTATAAAACCTTTCTTAGGCATTACAAAGACATTTAATCCACTTTCATGCTCATATTTATACATTTTCTCTTTTATTAAGTCATTAAATACTTCCATCATCTCATATCACTCCTCATTTTTTTGTCATGAAATAGACAGTATCCAATTGCAGCTTTTTAGATACATCCACGATATCATTTATTGTAACTTTTTTTACCTTACTTATAAAATCGTCTATACTGTAATTTGTATGTGAAAGTTTTTGTGATAAGTAAAAATCAGCCAGTTGTGTTCCACTGTCTTTTATTGAATTAAACGACGTAATCAAAGCTTTCACAGCCGAATCAAATTCATAATCAGATATATTACCTGATTTTATCTCCTCTACTTGCTTTTGTATTATCTCCAATGCTTTTTCGTAATTTTCAATTTCAATGCCTGACATTATAAGCATTAATCCTTTAAATCTTTCTAACCTTGTCTGGGCATAATATGCAAGGCTTTCCCTTTCTCTAACATTCATAAAAAGCTTAGAGAAAGGCCCTCCACCCAAAACACCGCTTAATACTAAAAGAGAAAAATACTCCTCATCCCATGGATTTACGTTTGTCCTGTATCCTAAAGTCAGCTTCCCCTGAGTAACATCAAGTTTATCTTCTACATATTTTACCTTATCGATCTTTCTTAATATAGGCGTATCTGGAATCACATCCACACTCGTTCTCTCTATTTTAAAATACTTATTGAAAAACTCTTTCACATCGTCTACATCCACATTGCCTACGACAAATATATCTATTGGAAGCCTTTTAATTGCTTTTTTATAATACTCATAAAGATTTTTTTCATCTATTTTATCTACGTCATCTACATTTCCAAGCTCATAAATTGCGTAATCTTCGTCTTTACACATTTCTTCTATACACCTTTCAACGGCGTATTTAGTCTTTTCATTTACGCGGGAATTGATAATATTCTTCTGCTTTTCTTTCTCTTGTTGCACATACGTTTGTTCAAAACCATCATTTGATATTAATGGATTCAAAAGTATGTCTGATATGAACTTAACGCTTTCTTCCAATATATCTTCCTTTAAATATGTACTATCTACAATTTCCATCTTAAACTGTGCAATCTGCCGCTCACCTTTTTTATAAACCGAATAAGCAAACGTAGCACCGTAAAGATCTTCTAAATGCTTTGTTATATCCTTATACGTTTTAAAGCTAAAGCTTCCTCTCCTTAAAACCGATGGCAGCAATGCAAATTTTGCCGTTTCATCGCTTAATTTATTGCTTATGTACACATTAATTGTTACCGTTTTAAACTTATTAAGTTTATTGACATAGAGTTCAATACCACTCGCAATGTTTTCCTTTATGATGGACATATTTTTCACTCCTTCTATAATAATCCAATTGACCTAATTATATTTAAAAACTACAAATATGTCAACAAAGCATAAACCCGGGTTTCCCCAGGTTTATATTATGCACTTGGCGTTATCCTTTTTAATATCTCTGTTATCTGTTTAGTAAACTCAGATAATGGTCTTCCAGATGCTATTCCTTTTGCTATATTGTTTATCCTTGTATATAAATCAGGATCGGATGTTACAGACACATTCTTTATCCCTTTATCAGTATCTCTCACTGTCTTCTCTACTTTTTTCTTAACCTGTGTCTCATGGGTACCTTGGACACTGGCTTTCATGTCAATACCTACAATAGCAGTATTTCCGGATATAACTACAGTAGCCTTGTTTACTTCAGGAAGTTTTGCCACATTGCTGGCTATTTTTGCTGCTCTCACGCTTTGCGGAACCGGCTTTTTCGCTGGAGTCGGTGTAGTAGGTGCAGGTGTTGTTGGAGTTGGTGTCGTCGGCACTCTTGACGGTGCAGGAGTAGTCATCCCTGGTGACGGAGCTGGTGTCGTCCTAGGCGTCGTAGGAGTATATCTTGTTAGCGATGGCTTTTTAGATGCTTTGCAGCCCGTCAAAGATATAGACAATGCCATTATCAATGCTAAAAGTATTAAAAAAATTTTTTTGCTATTTTTCAATTCAAACACCTCCAATCAATATTTTGCTCAGATGAAGTCAATTTATTACAATATTCAATGTAAATTATATCCAATGACTCAATTTGAAGTTTTAGTGTTTTTCATATATAATCTATTTGATGTATTTAGAAAAATTTTTTGATTTTAAAAAGCGGAGGAATACAGATGGAAATAGGAATAGTCGGTCTACCTAATGTTGGAAAAAGCACGATTTTTAATGCAATAACACAAGCAGGCGCCGAATGTGCAAATTATCCTTTTTGTACGATAGAGCCTAATGTAGGAATCGTATCTGTGCCCGATAAAAGGCTTAATGAATTAGCAAAAATCGTAAATCCTCAAAAAATAATACCTGCCACGATAAAATTTGTCGATATAGCAGGATTAGTAAAGGGTGCCAGCAAAGGCGAAGGATTAGGCAATAAATTTTTATCACACATAAGAGAAGTCGATGCAATATTAAATGTGGTAAGGTGCTTTGATGACAGCAACATAACTCACGTTGAAGGCAGTATTGATCCAATAAGAGACATCGAAATAATAACGTTAGAGCTTATACTGGCTGATTTGGAAGTTGTTGAAAAGCGAATTGCAAAGACTTCCAAATATGCTAAAAACGATAAAAGTGCTGCATTTGAATTGAATGTATTGGAAAAAATCAAAAAGACATTAGATGATGGTAAGCCTATCCGCACGATGGACTTTGATGATGAGGAATTATCTTTTGTAAATCAACTTATGCTTCTTACATCTAAGCCTGTGATGTATGCAGCCAATATATCAGAAGACGATCTTATATCTAAAAATGAAAATGAGTATGTTAAGAAGCTTAAAGATTTTGCAAAAAATGAGAAATCCGATGTTATTGTGATATCAGCAAAAATAGAAGAAGAACTTTCGTCACTTCCAGATGAAGAAAAATATGAATTGCTTTCCGAATACGGCTTAGAAGAACCTGGATTAAATAACATAATCCGTCACGGGTACTCCCTTTTAGGACTTATTACATTTTTTACAGCAGGGCCAAAGGAAGTAAGAGCCTGGACTATTAAAAGAGGTACAAAGGCACCACAGGCTGCCGGGAAAATACACTCAGATTTTGAGAAAGGTTTTATACGTGCTGAAGTGATATCGTATAAAGATTACGTTGAATCAGGCGGAGAAACTCCAGCAAAAGAAAAAGGATTGATGAGGTTAGAAGGAAAAGATTACGTCGTGGAAGATGGCGATATAATAGTATTTAGATTTAACGTATAAAATCCCATAGACTTATGCCTATGGGATTTTTTAGCTTTTTATCTTTATCTCATCTATTTGGAGACTGCTAATAAATTGTTCATAGTCTAATTCTTTTTCGCCTTGGACAACTTCGTCTAAATCAGGTTTTATAATAGGATGTTTTGGAACGAATATGGTACAGCAATCTTCATAAGGCCTTATAGATATATCGTACGTCCCGATTTTCTTAGAAATCTCTACAATTTCACTCTTATCCATTCCTATAAGCGGTCTAAACACTGGCATGTGTGTCACTGCATTTGTGCAGTACAAGCTCTCTATGGTTTGGCTGGCAACTTGTCCTAAGCTTTCACCTGTTATAAGTGCTTTTGCACCGTACTTAAGAGCAATATTTTCTGCGACTCTCATCATCATTCTTCTCATTATAATAGTAGTCAATTTTGGAGGACACTTGTCGTATATGGCCAGTTGAAAATCTGTAAAATTCACCACATGCAAATATACATCTTGTCCATACTCTGAAAGCTTTTTGCACAAATCAATTACTTTGTCCTTTGCACGCTCCTGCGTATATGGTGGACTATGAAAATACACCGCTTCTATCTCTACTCCTCTTTTCATCATCATCCATGCTGCAACAGGGCTATCAATTCCACCTGATAATAAAACAACAGCTTTCCCATTTGTGCCCAGGGGCATTCCCCCAATTCCCTCTACGGTATCAGAGTATAAATACGCCTTCTCCCTTATTTCCACATTTAAGACCACATCAGGATTGTGCACATCAACATGAACGTCATCGATATTTTTAAGTATTTCACTCCCAATCATTCTGCTTAATTCAATGCTTTCATAAGGAAATGATTTATTAGGTCTCCTGGTCTCCACTTTAAAGCTTTTATTTGAATGATGCCTCATAATCTCAATTGCCGAGTCGTATATCGCATTAAGGTCCAATTCTACTTTTTTAGCTATTGTTATTCCAACTATTCCAAATACCTTCCTAAGTTTGTCAATAGCTTCTTTTGCATCGTTGCTTGTTTCTACGTATATTCTCCCATGTGTCTTTTCAACTTTTACTCCGTCAAAGCTTTTTAAAGCTTCTTTAATGTTTCTAACAAGTTTATTTTCGAAAAAAGCTCTATTGTCGCCTTTTAAAGCTAACTCACCATACTTTATAAGAATAACCTCCATTTTTACCTCCTTTTGTATCTCCTTAAAAATTTCACTTTCTCCTTTAATACATCAACTGTATAATCTATTTCTTCATCTGTATTAAACACACTTAAGGAAAACCTAATAGCACCTTCTATATATTCGCGACTTAGCCCAATAGCCTTTAATACATGGCTTTCAGTGTTTTTATGGGATGAACAAGCAGAACCGGTTGACACATATATGCCCTTCTCTTCCAAAGCATGAAGCAATACTTCACCTCTTACACCTAAAAAGGATATATTTAATATTTGCGGAGCACCATCATCGATGTCAGGACCATTTAAGTGAATATCAGAGATCTCATTTTTTATACCATCGTACAATCTTTTCTTTAATGCTTTAAGTTTAGCCTCGTATTCAAGAAAATTATCATTTATCAATCGACATGCTTCTCCAAGTCCTACGATGCCTGGCATATTTTCAGTTCCTGACCTTAAATTGGCTTCCTGTCCTCCACCGTACAAAATAGGTTTAATTTTAGTCCCTTTTTTTACGTATAGAGCGCCTATGCCCTTTGGCCCATGCATTTTATGGCCGCTTAAAGACAAAAGGTCTATGTTTATATTCTTTAAATCAATATTAATTTTTCCAACTGCTTGTACACCATCAACATGAAAATAAAATTTATCTTTCCTTTGTTTTAATTTAGCAATCTCATCCAATGGTTCTATAGTACCTATCTCATTATTGACAGCCATTATAGACATCAAAATCGTCCTGTCATTTATTGCATTTTTTAACTCATCTAAGTCTACATATCCTTGTTTATCTACATTGAGATAAGTGACATCAAAGCCTTCTTCTTCAAGCTGCTTCATGACATTCAATACAGATGGATGCTCAATCTTTGTGGTTATCAGATGATTGCCATATCTCTTCATGCCATGTACAATGCCGCGTATAGCCAAATTATTTGATTCAGTTCCACCTGATGTAAAAAATACTTCATGTGATTCACACCTCAATAATTTCGCTATATCTTCTCTTGACTTAGACAATATCTTTTCTGCAATATATCCTTTACGATGTACTGACGATGGATTGCCATATTCGACTTCCATTACTTCAACCATTTTTTCAACTACTTCTCTACGAACTTTCGTCGTGGCGCTATTGTCAAGATATACCTCCATACATATCAGTCCTCACATTTTTATGTAATTCAAATATATTATATGTTAATGATGATATATATTTCAACAAAAATTTAGGGCCCAATAGATTGGACCCATCATTTTTAAAACTCCTAAGCTTCTTTAAACGATGTTTCACTTGACTCATCTTCACTGTGGTCAACATGAAAATCGACGTCATCAGTGTCAAATTGGCTGATTCTGTCTTTTATGTTTTTATGGTAAGATGAATCACCAAACTTATTGACAGCCAATTTCGCTTGGTTTACGTTGTTATTTATTACGCCTGCACCGCCAATGCAACCTCCAACACAAGCCATACCTTCTATAAAATTATTTGGCAATTTACCGGCTTTCATTATTTTCAACGTCTTGTTGCACTCATCAAGTCCATTGCACACTACAGGATTTATCTCAACATCGGCATCTATTTCCTTAACTGCTTCAATTACAGCCTCTAAGACGCCTCCCGATCTTGCAAACTTTCTTCCAAAAAGCGTAGCATCATCCACTTCCACATCTGGTTGTTCTTTCATGTCTATTTTTGCTGCATCCAGCACAGCAACCATCTCTTCAAATGTCATGGCAAAATCCGTTATGCCCTTTACATCATCTCTCATGACTTCCGATTTTTTTGCAGTACATGGACCTATGAATACTGTCACTGCCATAGGATCGTGTTTTTTGATGTATTTTGATATAGCTGTCATTGGAGATACAGTTGTCGATATGTTTTGCGACAGCTCAGGATAGCTTTTCTTTATGTGTGCCACAAAGGCAGGACAACATGAACTTGTCATGACTTTTATGTCTTTTATTTTATGGCTGAATTCTTTTGCCTCTTCCATAGCTACAAAATCTGCCCCAAGAGCAACTTCAATCACATCGACAAAACCAAATTCTTTCAAAGCAGATTTTATCTGTCCCACAGTTACATCTTTAAATTGAGATGCTATGGCTGGCGCTATCAAAGCATAAACTTTTTTCCCACTCTTAATAGCCCTTATAATGTCCACAATATAAGACTTGTCTGTTATGGCTCCAAATGGACATGCCACTGTACAAGCACCACACGAAGTGCATTTTTCATAATTTATGGCAGCTTTCAATTCTTCATCCATAGTTATGGCTTTTGCTGAACAAGATCTAATGCATGGCCTCAAATTGTCAGAAATTGCATTGTATGGACACGCATCTTTGCACCTGCCACATTCTATACACTTGTCATAGTCGATGTTTGCCTTTTTGTTTATTATCGTTATGGCACCTTTTGGACATACTTCTGTACACCTGTGAGTAATACATCCTCTACAAGCTTCAGTGACACGATACCTTTTAATCGGGCATTCTTCACAGGCAATATCTAAAACCTGAATTATTGGCTCTTCACCGTCCACTGCATGTTTCATAGTACGCTTTAAATTTTTCCCCATTGCAACTTTGGTTCTCTGCTCAATTATAGCTCTTTCTTTATACACGCAACACCTAAATCTTGGTTTTGTTCCCGGTATTATCTCGTAAGGTATTTCATCATATTCATCTTCGAGCCTATCTTCAAGCGTCAATTTCGCAACGTTGTAAAGTACCTCGTACTTTAACATTTGAACATCTGTGTTAAACTTAAACAAGGCAATCTATCCTTTCTAAAAATAATTTACTTCCACATTTTTATTTAATCCCTTTAATAAACTTATAAGCTCTTCCACAATCCTGACCTTTATTCTAAGGTCAGATGGAAAATCAGGATTTTGATGGGCACTGTTTACAGCCTGACCCACTAAGAAATTTACGTCAGTAGCGTAATTTAATATCTTAAACAGCCGAGTGGCAGCATCTTTTCTTGAAAATCTCAATAAGTTTGAATCGCTATTCTCAATATATTCTTTAAAAATTTCAACAGTCTTTCTTAAAGTCAATACGCCTTCTGTCACCAAATCAATTCCATCAATGTGGGCATAAGGAGGTATATCAGGATCAACATACTCTGTAGATGTGATCACATCTTTATTTAAAATCCTGCTTACAATTTTTGCAGCAGTACCGCCACATACCACCTTTAATCCTTCACTTTTCATGAGTTTTTTCACAACCCATTCATCCATATTTTTCAAAACCGGTGGCCCTACCATTACCGTAACTTTTTTCGATTCGTTAACTTTTATCACTATTGCAGTTGTATCATCGCCAGGTTTATTCTTGTACAAATTATTACAGGTTGTTATAAGCTGTGAGCAAATATCTGATGCATCGCTGTAGGCCTCTAATACTTTTGATAAATATTGCTTAACATTATCCCACTGCCAACCGAGATTTAATACTCCTCCTACACCAGCATGAATTACTCCATCAGATACAACTATCAGTGCATCATTCAAATCCAATTTGAAGCTGCTTTCAAAGATTTTCTTATCACCTATTTCAACACACTTTCTGTCAATCTTCTTATGCACACCATTTTTAAAATAAAACACAGATGGATTGTCATATTCAACCAGATGAGCATTATTGCCACATATAGAAACAACAGTAAATGTAGAATATGCTATATTTCTCTCTTTACATATTGGCAATGTTTCAGCCACCGTCTCTACCACATCTTTTAGTTCAGAACCCATGTCCAACATTTTTGATACAATTCGCGCTGTCAGAGTAGATAAAATGTTGGCCTTAACACCACTTCCAAGGCCATCTGCCATAACTGCCATTACATAATCTTTTTTTCTTATTATTTGAACACTATCTCCGCACAACTCTTCATCGTACTTATTCAATGATGCATGTGCAATATCGATGTAATGACTCATTCATCATCACCTTGATTTAACAGCATATCTTTCATTCTGGTCAGTATGACTTTTGTCTCCGCTGTTGTTTCCCCCAACAAGCTGGCTATCTCTTGTGCAACCTTCATCTGCCTATCTATCACTTGCTGTGCCAACTGGTAGTTTTCCCTTTTAAGTTTCGAGAAACTTTCCTTTTGTTTCTCCATCTTTGTTATATCTGTAAAAATCCCAATGGCAATTTTATACTCCTCTAAATAGTAGATGCTTTCCAATGCTATGATTCCGTAATTTTTAAACGATACTTTCTTATTAAAAATGCTTTTCTTATTTTCAATAACCTCTACAAAATCAGATGTGTCAAAAATCAACGATAGATCTTCACCTTTAACCATTGACGAATTCACCAAGAACATCTTCTCAAAAGCTCTGTTCATATCTTGAATTTCATACTCGTTATTGACCGCAATTATGGCATTGGGAGTAGAGCTTATTATGATATTGGACAGCGTTTCAGCCCTCCCCCTCATGTATGGCAAGCACATATACGGTTCTGCCATTCCATTAAAGACTGCTATGGCTTTTTCCCTACAAGTATCATAGCCACATGCACCGCAATTCAATTCATCTTCAGGTGAAAACTTGCCAATCTTCGATAGTATCTCTTTTATCTCGCCCTCACTTGGCATTTTCCATTTATCGCTTAAATCAATAAACTTTCGGCTTAAATCTAAAGAAAAATCGCTAAAGTCGCTGAAATCATCGCTAAATCTCTCCTTCATGCGAGAATAGCTTATAACTTCTTCCTTCCTTTTTGTAATGCCACTTTCTAACTTTCCAAATGCAGGACCATTGATGCAACCGCCATCGCAAGCATTGGCTTCTATCCAATACCCATGTAAATTGCCAGATCTTAAATCATTTAAAAGATCTTTCACATTCTCTATCGATGACACAGAGACAACCTTTCTTAAATTCAAATCAACATCCATACAATCAATTGTTTTTCCTTCAATTGGATACAATTTATACTGCTCTTCAGCATCAACATCTTCCAAATAATCTTCCATATATTCAAAATCTACTTCCTCTGTACCAAACAAATTCATTACTTCTTCAAATGTCAATACAGCATCTATAGCTCCTTCACAGCTAAAATCACTCATCTCAGCTTTTTTAGCGAGGCACGGACCTATAAATACAACTTTCACGCTTTCACCGTATATACTTTTTATGGCCCTTCCAGCAGCTACCATCGGCGATACAACTGGTACAAGGCACTTTATAAGATCTGGATAGTACTTTTCAACCAAATAATTTACAGATGGACATGAAGTAGTAATCAAGTTGTCATATTTCAAATCGTTATAATACTTTTCATACTCCTTAGATATAAGCATAGCACCTACTGATGTCTCAACTATCATTTCGGCTCCTAAACTTTTTAAAGCTTTCAAGAATTTTAAAGCACTATTATGCCCAACAAGTGCAGGATACGATGGAGCTACAGTGAAAACAACTTTTTCCCCTCTATTTAAAAATGATTGAACTTTTTCTACATCTGACCTAACTGTTTTCGCATTCTGAGGGCAAACATTTAAACATCTTCCACATGCAATGCATCTGTATTCTATGATTTCAGCTTGTTCATTATTAACTTTTATCGCTTTGACAGGGCAGTACCTAATACATTTATAGCAGTTTCTGCAATTGGCTTCTTTAAAATTAATGACACTCATTTTAGTTCACCTAAAACATGTTCTTTAAAAAATTCCTCAACGCTGTTTGGTTTAATTGATAAGCACGTACCACCATCAATTTTTACAGAAACCGCCCTTAAACAATTGCCCATGCAAAAATCAGCTTTTAACTCTACTTTGTCTTCAAGGCTGTAATCTTTAATCATTTTTTTTAATTTATTAATAACATCGTAGGAGCCTTTTAAATGGCATGAGCTGCCTACACAAACAGTAATAACCATATAAATCACCCGTATACTGTATACAATTATTTTATTATATGATAAAGACTAAGTAAACAATAGTTAATTTATTAACAATTAGTGTTAAAAAAAATTAATCTTCTTCCCTAGATTCTTCAATCATCTTTTTTAGTTTTCTTCCTCTTTCATTGACATCCAATGAAATATCTATAGCATCTTCTTCAGCAATATTACTGGGAAGATACTTTGTAGGAATATTTATCTTCCTGTCGTCATCAAGAACAACTATAGCTACGTCATCTTCTATCTTTTCTACAATACCATGTATTCTCACGTAAAACACCTTCTTTTTATTAATTATACACCCTTCTATTTCCATTATCAACATAGAGAAGGGTCTTTTCTGACCCCATTTTACTGCCAAATATTGCTCATTTTAAAAATTTAACTAATAAATCAACAACACTTTGAAGTTCCTCATAAGTTATCTTTCCATCTTCATTTGCAAGAAAGCACTGTTCAGCATGTTCATTTATGATTGACAATCCAACTTTTTCTAAAGAAGCTCTCACCGCTGCTATTTGCAGCAAAATATTAGAACACCCTTTGTCTTCTTCCACCATTTTTTCGATTCCAGCTATATGCCCCTTTATGGTTTTTAATCTTAAAAGTACATCATCTTTTATACTTTTGGTCATAGCCATCACCTTTCAATTGTATTTTATCCTTTTATCTAATTTTTCAAAAATTATGCCCATTTCCTTCTTAAAAAGTTCTTTCCAGTCAAACGTTTTAGCAAATTCCCTTCCGTTTTGTCCGTATATACTCATTTTATCACAATTTTCTATCAAATCTATAGCTTTTTCAACAAAATCAGATACATTGTACTTTATAGTTATACCACACTCATTTTCTTTAATCAATTTTCCTAAATCGCCAATGTCTGTTGCTATCACGGGAAGGCCAGATGCCATGTATTCTACAGCTTTAAGTGGAAAAGAATATTTTATAAGTTCTGTTGGAAAAAGCGTACAAAGTCCAATATCAGCTTTATTAAAATACAGCGGCAAATCGCTATACTTTACTTTCCCCAAAAAATGTACAACATCATCTACTTTGCTATCTCTCGACAATTTCCTAAGAGCATGTTCATATTTCCCCTTCCCAAGTATCATCATCGAAACGTCATACTCTCGCCTTAAGATAGAAAGTGCTTTTATAGGCATCTCAACGCCTGACCAATGCTCTAATGAACCGCTAAATATAATGACTATTCCTTGATGTTTTTCCTTTTTGCCATTAAACAGTTCATAATTGACACCATTTGGTATGTAGTATGGTGTAATGCCTGTCATGTTTTTTCTCAATTCTATCAAATGTTGATTTACAGAAAATGTAACATCAGAATTTTCAATGCAATATTTCTCCATGTTTTTTGTCCTCTCATAAATGTCCTCATATTCAAAAAATGCAGGAAAATAGTCGATATCTTCGTAAGCCAAAAAGCTTATTCTTCCTGATTTCAGAAGTTCTACGGCAGTCAAACCTGCCCATGGACCTTGTGCAATACATATATCGTATTTCGAAGAATCAAGTTCAACGTATTTTTTATACAAAATCATCGGGCTAAAAAGACTCGCAAACTTAACAGGTATTCCTATATAAGTAATCGTGCCTTCTTGCTTTTTCAATACTCCAAGATCGTCATACCTACAAAATACTACCGTCAAGTCATATTTGTCTTTTAAGTAATCTATCAAATGATGACTTCTCTGCGGAAGTGAATTTAAAATATCGATAAATGTCATAAATAAAATTTTCATAAAAAATCCTCCTATCATTGTTATGAGAAAAGCCAGCTTATGCTGGCTTTTCATATTTTTAATATGGTGAATATGGGGCTTTCTGCGGAGGAAATATAGGTGGGAATGGTCTCTGCATGAATTCATCACATACATTTGTCGGAAACTCCTCGCACTCAGGTGGTACTGGGCAGAATCCATACGAAGGTATCAATAATTGTACATCCATAGCAGATTTTATGATGATCCATACACCTATGATTACCTCTAATGTTGTTGGTGTTCCAACATTGACTCTTCCAAACAAACACTCCGCAACAGCTTCAAACTTCATGATGGCAATAGTTGGTTCTGGCACATACAATACTATATCCTTATTAAACGTAGTTGTTAGTCCTGTCAATGTTTGAATATCGCCAGATGTATTTGTAATCACTACATCATATGTTACTTGGAATGTAGCCTGCACTCTTGCAAATCCAGGTCTTTCAGGAATAGGTGTAAGTGTAAATCCTGGAGGTGATACAAGCGAAACAGTTACATTCTCACAGCGTCCAAATGTTGGGTTTGTGATAGTAGGCACAAATGGAACTGGTGGTATGCTGTCTAAACACAATCTCTGTGAGCATGAATCGTATATCTTTGTAACTTCTATGCAAGTTATCTCTGTTGGTTCAGGAAGCTGACCTGGCTCTACTGGACCTGGTCCTACTTCTTGTTCTCCAATCAGCTTTTTAGCAAATGCCATTTTATTTCCCCCTTACGACTAAATTTTTGTTTAATTTGATTTTGCATATTTCTAGTTACAATATACGTAATAACCATAATATTTGTTACAAATAAAGAATATAATTTTAAATGAAAGGAGGCATTTTATGGACAAGGTACTATTAAATTTTAAAGGTAAGGTGTACAAATTTTCATCAAACCGAAATTCTATTTTATTAAATATAGCTGGCGAAAATTCGAACGAAATAAACCTTATAGACAATGCAATAAGCGATTTTGATGTTGGGCTAAGCTCGAATGAAATTTTAATAGCATATTTTAGCAGAGAGCAAAATATTGTTTTAGCACATTTAAATGATGATAACAAAGTAATCAAAAAGATTTTGTACCATTATAATGACAAATCATTTTTTGCAGATAACTTCAGATTAATAATGTCTGGTGAGACATTACATCTATTTTTTACAGAGCATAATCTATCATCACCCAAGAAATTGATTCTGAAGCATTTTGTACTCAATAAGACTTTCAAAGTTAATGACGTAGCTGTCATTTACAACAATCAAATTAAACCTTTCTACAGCGTAGCATCTGATAAATCCGGAGTTCTACATTTAGTCTATATAACAGCCGAAAACACTCAGAAGATTTTTTATACAACGTATTTAAGCGGTGCATGGACCTTAAAGACTACAATTTCTGAAGCTATATCGCTGGAATATCCAAATATAGCCATCGATGACAAACGAAATATCCATATATGCTGGGTTGAGGAAAACATAATAAAAGAGCTAAAATACAGAAAAAAAATCGACGGTGGATGGCCAAAAGGATCGTGGGATAAAAAAATCACTTTGTCATTTTCAGACGCGATTTTGTGGCCTTGCTTTAATATAATAGACACTACTATATGGTGTACATGGATTCAACAAAATGCTTTTTACAGTGCTGTATCATCAGATGGAGGCAATAGTTTCTGCAAGCCTTTTAAATTGGCTGAAAAACCTTCGTCGTATGAATTTGCAAAAAAAGCAGAAGAATCAGCAGAAAAATTCACGTTTTTAGATGATAACGGATTAGAGCTTCCTTTTAATAGAGTTAAAGATAGCATATCATATGATAAAGATAATTATTTTACATTTTATATAAAAGAAGTCCAAGAATACTTAAGCACACTATCTAAAAAAATAGAAAACCTCCAAAATGAGAAAGTACATTTAGAGAGAAACCTAAATCAAAAAAGCTATGAAATCGCACTTAAAAACAGAAATATCGAAGAACTTAAGGAAAATTTGAAAAAATATTATGAAGAAAGAATGAAGTTTACTTCAAAAATTGACAATCTTAATTCTGTCTACAACAATGTCCTTTTGGAAAATGAGAAATTAAAAAAGCAGATAAAAGATCTGCAAAATAAAATAATCATATTAAACTCAAAGCTTAATGAAAAAGTAGAAAATGGGACAATAGACAAGATAAAATCAATTATTTTTGGAAAGCCTAACGAACACCTATGACAGTATATCCGCTATATGTCTTTTCTACCTCATATATCCCTTTATAAGGGATATTTATTCTTTGTACTATTAATTTTACAATATTTACGTATTCCAGGCCAAATTTTAATGAATGGCTGCAGCTATTCATTATAGAGCGTGGCGTTGGTATAAATTCTACAGGTATATTGTTCTGCCTTAATACCTTGTCACACAGCACTGCATGTTGATAAGAATAAAAGACTAATATCCCATATCTCATCTTTGCACCCCCTACTCACATTATATTCAGAGGTGCAACTATTGATAAGATTTCCTACGTGTCCATTAATTACTTAAAGGTTTTTTTCTTTTTTTGTCGAATAATTTAATTAAGGGGTGTGATATTAGTGAAAAAAAATCTAAAGTACTATGCAGCATTTGCAGTAATTTCATTGTCAATGATTGGCTCTTTTAATATTGCAGAAGCTTCGTATTCTTACGGAACATATACAAACAACAACGTTGTCTACAACGGAGCATCAACTTTAAAGACCACCACATCAAATAACTCCGTATTCAATACAGCCACAGTAAAAATAAATTATGTACAGGCAAATAACACAAATGCTTGGTACAATAACAATTATTGGTGGATAACAATGAATAATAGCACTGCAAATGTAAGCCAGACAACAATTAATACAAAAGGAACTATTGCATCTACGACTGCATCAGCCGGCAATTCATCTTCCAATGCTGTTGAAAGTGCTAAGAATAGCGGCACACAACAAAATTATCAAGGGTTATCAGCACAAGAAAAACAGTTGGTGGATCTCATAAATAGCGAAAGAACATCGAGAGGCTTGAGTCCGCTTACCATCGATGAGAACCTGTCAAAAGTGGCCAGGATAAAAGCTGAGGATATGAGGGACAACAACTATTTTTCTCACACGTCACCTACTTATGGCTCGCCATTTGATATGATGAAACAATTTGGCATAAGTTACAATGCCGCTGCAGAAAACATAGCACTAAACAGCGATGTTGTAAGTGCTCATTATGCATTGATGAATTCCAGCGGTCATAGGGAAAATATCTTAAACCCTTATTTCAATAAGGTTGGCGTTGGCGTTGTCACAAACAGCACTGGAAACGGCGTAATTGTGGTAGAAATGTTTATAAATCAATAACATAGTTAAAAAAACACCGGCTACACCGGTGTTTTTAATGTCCTTTACCTGCTTAAAAGGAATGATTTATATGCTTTATATCCCATGTACAAGTCAAGTTTTGATGACAATTCATAAGGTGAATGCATGCTTAAAAGTGCAATACCGCAGTCAATAACCTCCATACCATAGTTTGCTGCAAAAAGTGCGACTGTTCCTCCACCGCCAATGTCAACTTTTCCAAGCTCTCCTGTCTGCCATACTACATCATTTTCATTAAATATCTTTCTCACTTTTGCCACAAACTCAGCATTTGCGTCATTTGAACCACTTTTTCCGCGTGAACCCGTGTACTTCGTCAGGCACACACCATGTCCTATATATGAACTGTTAAGTTTTTCGCTTACGTCAGGGTATAAAGGATCAAAACCAGCATTTACATCCGCAGACAACAATTCTGCATTTCTCATGGCTGCTCTAAGCTTTATATCAGTGCTGCCTTCTTGTTTTTCCAAGATTTCCGCTATAGCATTTTCAAAAAATCTGGACTGTAATCCTGTATTTCCCATGCTTCCTATCTCTTCTTTGTCAGCAAATATAGCTACTGCAGTCTTTTCAGGATTGTCAACATCTAAAATAGCTCTAAGCACATCATAAGCGCATATCCTATCGTCTTGTCCATAAGCTCCTATCATGCTTCTATCAAAGCCTATATCCCTTGGTTTGTGTGCTGGCACCAATTCCAACTCAGCACTTATAAAATCTTCTTCCACTATCCCATATTTCTCATTTAAAATCTTCAACAAATTTGGCTTTACAGAAACGTCTTCAGACAAAGGCATATTCCCTATAACCGGATTTAGTGCTTCTCCAGTTACCACATCAGCAGCTTTTTTCTCCATCTGATCTTTTCCAAGGTGCGGCAGTAAATCAGTTATGTATAGCACAGGGTCTTTTTCATCTTCTCCGACTTTAAAAACGACTTTTTCGCCGTTTTCTTTTATGACGACTCCGTGCAGTGCCAATGGTATCGTAACCCACTGGTACTTCTTAATCCCCCCATAATAATGTGTCTTAAACAATGCAAGACCACTATCTTCATACAGCGGATTTGGTTTTAAATCAATCCTTGGTGAATCTATATGAGCGGCTGCAGCTTTAAATCCATTGCGGACAGAATCCTTTCCGATAACAGCTAAAATTACCGATTTGCCTTTATTGTTATAGTACACCTTTGTGCCTGGCTTTAAGTTTGTAGCTGTTTCCAAATTTATAAAACCATTTTCTTCAGCAACCTTTATTATCCTGTCTGCAACTTCTCTCTCCGTTTTACACTCTCCTATGAATGCTTTGTAATCTTCTGCGTACTCAAATATCTTTTCCTTTTCCTCGTCATTTACTTTAAGCCATCCATTTTTGCTTTTGTATCCAAATCTCTTTTCAATGTCTTTTAACTCGCCACTCTCCATTTCATACGCCTCCTAAACATTTTGGATTACATATTAACTATAAAATATTTTTGGAATAAAAGCAAATTTTATGTATGCATATTGTACATGTTATTATTTTTTAATAGATATATGGCAGCTTGAGTCCTATCTTTTACATCTAATTTTCTAAATATATTGTACACGTGATTTTTGACTGTCTTTTCGCTTAAGAAAAGCTTATCCGCTATCTCTTTATTGCTATACCCTTCAGCGATTAAATTTAAAATCTCAAACTCTCTGTCAGTAAGATCTTTTTTGCATTCATTTTTCTCTAAGCTTTCAATTTCCCTGATAAGTGAAGGGTGTATATAAACGCCTCCATTTGATATGATTCTTATAGCCTTTATAAGTTCATCTGAATCTGCATCTTTTAATATGTAACCTTCCACACCAATCTTCAATGCTTCCATAAGGTACTCTTTGTCATTGTAGATAGTCAAAAACATTATTTTATTTTTAGGATCATTGCTTTTAATCATCTTTGCAGCCTTAATGCCATTTACATTTGGCATGTTTATATCCATCAAAATTATATCTGGAGAATTATTTTTAGCCAAATTATAAGCTTCTTCTCCATCTGAGGCTTGATACACCACTTTCATATCTTCTTCTAATTCAATTATCTGCTTTAACCCTTGACGCAAAAGCACATGGTCGTCAGCAATCATAATGTTAATCATTGCACTTATCACCACCTAGCGGAATAGAAATGTAAATTTGTGTCCCCTCATTAGGTGAACTGTTTATTTCAAATTTCCCGTTTAATATCTGAACTCTCTCCCGCATCCCCAACAGCCCAAATTTATTGTCTTGAGATGTCTTTTCAAAGCCTACACCGTCATCTTTTATAATTATGCTTATAAAGCGATCGCCAAACTCTAATCGTATCACAGCATTCCTCGCCTTCGAATGCTTCCGAATGTTTGTCAAGGCTTCCTGAATGACTCTGAAACAGGTTATTTCTATCTCAGGCTTTAATCTTTTATGTTCAGATAAAGTAATAAAATCCACATTTATTCCAGTATCATTTTTAAAGTCATTTATGTACTTTGATACGGCAGGTATTAAGCCTAAATCATCAAGAACAGACGGCCTTAAATCGTATATGATCTTCCTCACTTCTTTTAAAGATAAGTGTGCTATGTCTTTAAGGTTTTTAAGCTCATCTTTTGCTTTTTCTGTATCTTTGCTAATGAGTTTCTCGCACAGCTCCGCTTTTAATATTACATTTGCCATAGACTGCGCAGGACCATCGTGAATCTCTCGGGCGATCCTCTTCCTCTCATCTTCCTGAGCTTCTATTATTCGTATGTTTAGAAGCTGCCTGTCTTTAAGTTCTTCGTACTGATTGTGAAGCTTTGTCAAATCTCCTGTCAAGTAATCAAGGGCAACACCTATCTGTGTAGAAAGTTTTTCTGCTTTCTCTACAATCGCCCTATATTCAATGAGCTTTCTTTCCAGCTCATTTCTCCTTGTTATAAGGTCTTTTTCTTCCTGCCTTTTTAAAATAAGCGCTACCTGAATCTCTTTCGCTTCTTCGTAAGCTTCCTTTATGGCATCCTCACTTATGTTGCCAAAGCGCTGGCTTACATAAGCCAGTTTTAGCTTAGAGCTTTTCTCTTTTCTTTCAAGTTGTTCTACCTCTTTTATAACCGATCTAACCTTGACTTTCAGCTCGTTTATCTGTTCTTCTAAAAGATGATACTCATTCCTTGTCCTCTCTAATATTTCTGAAATCTGCTCTTTGCTGCTGCCTATAACTTCTATCGTCTTTTCTACTATGTTGTCAAGTTTTTTATCATATTCAAACTTGGAAGCCATTTTTACACCTCAAAGACAAATTTTATTTATCTAATTCGACAAAAATTTGCTAATTCCTCTATTTTTTTTAATTTTAGACATAAAAAAAAAGACCCGCTAGGGTTTACAAATGGGCTTAGATGGACTTGAACCATCGACCTCACGCTTATCAGGCGTGCGCTCTTACCGCCTGAGCTACAAGCCCATGGTGGAGATGAGGAGATTCGAACTCCTGACCCCCTGCTTGCAAGGCAGGTGCTCTCCCAACTGAGCTACACCCCCGTCAAACAATTATTATTATACCATAATTTCTAATGTTGTCAATTGCTTTCTACATTAATTTTTGAATTTCCATTTGGAACAGGAACAGTGTATTTGTTGCCGTTGACGTCTACAAAGCTTTGAGGTACATCACCTACAATTATGCTGTCGGCAATAGGCATGTGTGTGGATACCTGTATTTGCTTTGATGCAAGCGGCGCAATTATTTGAATGTTCGTCTTTATGTAGAGGTATATTATGTGCCTCGTCTGATTTATCCCTGCTGGTTCAAAGCTTGATTCAAAGTCTACATTCACCGAGCCGATTGGCAGGAGTCCTACTTTTATCTTTGGGCCTGTATTTGCAAATACATCCTTTGATATTAGGCTGCCAAGAGGTAATTTCACGTACACCGATCCTATGCTGTTTAAATTATCCTGAACAGCTTGAGTAATCTTTGCTGACAAAATATTCATCTCTATCGTATTAGCTTGCAGCATCGATACTTTTCCGCTGTTGTCAGTTCTTACATTTATAAGGTCGCTGTATTGAATGCCTTTTAGAACTTTTTCATTGATGGATTTATTGATAGATTTTACAGCTACTTCCTGAGCTACTGTCTCACTGGCCTTAATAAGCGCAGGTGTCAACCTGTACGTTACAAACATATACAGCAATGATAATATAAATAATGATGCCAAAATGTAAACAAAATTTTTGTTTATCCCACGTATTTTTATCCTCCTTCTTCCCCACTTTTTTCTCCTCATATAGAAAAACACCTCCTCTACATTTTATGATAGAGGAGGTGTTTTGGTTACTCATTTTTCTTTTAATTCTACGATTGTGACGCCGTCTTCTCCTTCGCCATACCTTCCCAGCCTAAACGACTTTACATGCTTGTTCATTTTGAGAAGCCTTGTGATTCCGCTTCTTAAAGTGCCAGTCCCTTTTCCGTGTATGACAGTAACCTGTTTTAGACCTGCAAGGTATGCATCATCAAGGTATTTGTCGACTTCTATCGAAGCTTCCTCCAATGTCTTTCCTCTCAAGTCAATTGATGTAGAAATATTAGAAGATTTCTCATTAATGTATTTGGCAAAACCTTTCTCCATCTCTTTCTCTTGGCTTGATTCAGCTTCTCTAAGATTGCTAATGTGAACATTCATCTTTAGTATCCCTGCCTGTATCTTTACATTTCCATCTTTATCAGGTTCAGACAAGGCTGTCCCGGTTTGATCAAGAGGAACTATGTAAAAAGTCTGTCCTGGCATGACATTTCTTGGGATCTTTTTGTACTCAGGGATTTCTGATTTCTTGAGATTTTCTTCCATCTCACTTATATTCTCTTTAAGCTTAAGCCGAGCTTCCTCAATAAGCTTATTTTTTCTATCAGACTTTTCCGCCTCTTTAAGCTTAGCAATAATTTCATCAGCAGTTGCTTTTGTATTTTCTAATATCTTTTTCGCCTTTTCTCTGGCTTTTTCTATTATTTTTTCTCTTTCTCGCTCGGTATCTTTTATTTTTTTCTCATACTCTTGTCTTAAACTTTCTACCTGATTTTTTAATGCCTCAATTTCTCTCTTAGCGTTTTCTGCTTCTATCCTTTTATTTTCAAGGTCTTTTAATATGTCCTCGAATTTTAATTCTTCACTTGTTATATAATTTTTTGCATTGTCTATGATGTCATCATTTAATCCTAATCGCTTGCTTATCTCAAATGCATTGCTTTTCCCAGGTATTCCTATTGTGAGGCGATAAGTGGGCTTTAACGTCTCTACATCAAATTCCACAGAGGCATTCTCCACACCCTCATTTTGCAGTGCGTACTGCTTAAGCTCACTGTAATGTGTCGTGGCAATTGTGCGACAATTCATCCTGTGAAGAAAGTCAAGTATGCTCATGGCAAGAGCAGCACCTTCTGTCGGATCGGTGCCAGCTCCTAATTCATCCAGCAAAACCAAGCTATCGCTGGTGACATTATTTAGTATTTTTACTATATTGGTCATGTGAGCTGAAAATGTGCTTAAGCTTTGCTCTATGCTTTGTTCATCTCCAATGTCCACAAATATATTGTCAAAGAAAGCAACATCAGAACCCTCATCAGCAGGGATATTTAGTCCTGACATAGACATAAGCGTCAAAAGCCCTACAGTCTTTAATGTGACAGTCTTTCCACCTGTATTAGGCCCTGTTATGACAAGAGTATTAAAAGATTCACCTAAATGTAGGCTTATAGGTACGACTGCATCTTTTGAGATGAGAGGATGTCTTGCATTTTTTAAATTTACATATCCTTTAGTATTCAATATAGGTTTTGTTGAGTCTGTGCTTATGGAATACTTCGCCTTTGCAAAAATAACATCCAACTCTTTTAATACAACCATGTTTTCATGTATCTCATCAACATGTTTTCCTACATCTTCTGTAAGCTCAGCTAAAATCCTTTCGACCTCATGTTGTTCTTTAATCTCAAGCTGTCTTAGATCATTGTTAAGTTCTACAACAGCCATAGGTTCTATGAAAAGCGTAGCACCGCTGGACGATTGATCGTGAATAAGGCCTTTAAATGTTCCTCTGTACTCCTGCTTTACCGGCACCACGTATCTTCCATTTCTTATGGTTATGATGGGATCTTGCAGCTCTTTTGACGAAGACGCAATTATAGAGTTTAATGTATCTCTTATTTTATTGTTTATATGGGCTTTCTGCCTTCTTATCTCTTTTAAGGCAGGCGATGCGTCATCAGCCAGTTCGTCTTCAGATATGACAGCTCTATCGATCTTATCGTACAGTTCCTTAATATTCGTAAGCCTCATGTTGTATTCTTTTAAATGTGGAAAATTGTCTTCTTCTTTTTCGTTTCTCAAATACGCTTTAACTTTCCCTGCCAATGATAAAAACCTGGATAGAGATAAAAGCTGTCCCGGGTTCAATGACGACTTTATCTTGGCTTTAGCCAAAATCTCGTCTAACTTTTTAAATGCAAAAGAAATATTGCCATAAGAACTAATAAAAGATACCGCTTCATTTACTTTTTCAATTTCTTCTAATGCTTTTTCTACATTTTCGTACGGTTTAATGCTTAATGCTAATTCTTTTCCCGGTTCAGAATCGCACAAATTTACAATTTGATTAATTATCTTGTCAAATTCCAAATTTTTAAAATACCTTTCATCCATTACAATACCCCTCTGTAAAAATGTCCTCTTGTGTAGTTTTCAACGTGTAAATCGTAAGTTCCAAATTCCAATGAATCTTTGTAAGCTTTTATTACATCTCTTACTTCTTCATCGCTTTCAACTGTATCATTTATCCTTATATAAGATAAACCTGTCTTTTTTAAATCATTCATCTTGTCAACCATGTATAAAACCGATGAGTTTAAAAGCTTTATTTTACAAAAGCCGTCGCTTACAATTTTCATGAGATTGCCCTTTCTGTCCTTCAAGAAATATTTTCCTTCTTCACATCCTTTTTTATCGCATCCCTTTAAATTTTTTATTGGACAGTATTCCATCGTCAAAAGCGGCAACCTTCCATAAGCAATCGCCTCAAATTTCGCATTGCTTCTTAAGGATATGTCTTCTATCTGATGAATGTTAAGCTCTGGTGATAGTGTAATTGTATCTGCTTTGTCAAAAAAATCAACAGCAAGGCTATTTGAAACGTTCAAATTAAAATCAACGCAAACATCAAGCCCTAATTTTACTGCAGTATCATACAAACCTATGTTAGTCACAAGGACCTTTTTAAATCCCATTTCTTTTATATTTTTTATCTCTCGCTGAAAGTCATCCAGCTCATCCCTCATTATCTGTGGAAATGCCGGGATTATCTCACATTTATCCATGTAACAAATGATATTTTTCAGCACATCACCATTTAGCCTGTAATTGAAATAGACTCTATCTGCTCCAAGCGCGCACGCTATTTTCACATGTTCTTCTTTTTCAGTGTAAAATGACAATTTCAAATCACTAATTTTATCATTTATTAATTTATTAAGATTTATGTTAATATTTTTAGGACTTCTATATTTTAATTTTTTTGTAATAAGGTCTTCCACCGCTTCTCTTCTGGTCTCTTTCACCTCGCTTAACGGCATAAAGAGACCCTCATCCATGTCTACTTCTATGCTTCTTACAAAGAAAGGCGTATCGTTTATTGACGCCACTTTTTCTATCAATGTGTCTTTGTCAACGGCCTTTTTCAATGCCTTAGTTGAGACAATTTTGCTGTCTTTAGAGACACATATGTCGTTATTTTTAATCATTATATTAAGATGTCTATTTTCTTTCATATTTACAAATACATCAACAGGCGACTTTAACTCATTTGACACAGAAAATAGCCTGTTTAATTTTACATCATACGTTTTGTATAATACGTCACCATAATTTACAGGTATTTTTTTAAGCTCTACAACCTGCCCTTTATGTGCTTCATCCACTTTTTTGCCGTCTACTATAAGAACGTCGACTTTATATCCATGTTCACCAGTTTCTGTTGATATGCCATCTCCAACTGATAGACTGTTTGAAAGTGATACTTTTATTTTTTTGCCATCAATGGATATGACTTTGCCTAATGGAACACCTTTATTTTTTGGATTTACGTAGCTCATGTAATCTGGCTTTTTCTCGTACAGATATCCATTAGAAAAGCCTCTTGTAAATATTCCAGACATCATTTCTTTGTACACGCCTGTGTTGATATTTTCTCCGCTTAAATATGCATCAATGGCTTTTCTGTATGATGCAACGACAGATGCCACGTATTCTTTTTCTTTCATGCGGCCTTCAATCTTAAATGAGTCAATGCCTGACTCTATCATATCCTTTATGTGGTCTATCGTGCATAAATCTGCCATGCTTAATAAATGCATATTGCTGGCAATTGTATTCATCTTGTCATCTAAAAGATCGTATTTCAAGCGACATGGCCCAGCGCATCTGCCTCTATTGCCACTTCTTCCGCCAATTATGCTGCTAAATAAGCATTGACCGGAGTAAGAAACACAAAGAGCTCCATGAACAAATACTTCCACTTCTATGCCAGTCACAGATTTTATCTTTTCAATTTCTTTTAAGCTTAGCTCACGAGGCATCACGACTCTTTTTATCCCTATCTCTTTAGCTGCTTTAATGCTTTCTAAGTTGCTTAAAGTCATCTGCGTGCTGGCATGTATGTCCAACTCAGGATAGAAGTTTTTAAGTAGTTTAACAACGCCAACGTCCTGAACTATTATCGCATCCACATTTAACTGATACAGATAATCGATGTATTTGAGAAGCAAATCAACTTCTTTGTTAAACACGATTGTATTTACAGTCACATAAACTTTTCTATCTCTCAAATGGGCATACTCTACTGCTTCTTTCAATTCATCTTCTTCAAAATTTGCCGCATATGCTCTGGCGCCAAAAAGCTTGCCACCAATGTATACAGCATCAGCTCCGTAATTTAAAGCAAATTTTAGCGTCTCCAGGTTTCCTGCAGGAGCCAACAATTCTACTCTTTTCATCAAATCACCTTATAAAGATATTTATATACTTAGTCTCTTTATTTTAATAGATTTTAACCAACGTCGTCAAATGTATTTATGTATTCCTCCAACTCTTCTCTTGCTGCTTTTAATTCTTCTTTCAACTTTTCAACTTCTTCTGTTAATTCTTCTATCCTTTCATCATCAGCACTTAACCTTGATTTTAGCGATACAATCTCTTTTTTTAAGGCACTGTTTTCTTCCCTCGAGATAAAAAGCTCATCGGCTATGTTAAGAGCCGATAAAACAAGCACCATCTGATTTGAAAGTCTATTGTAACTGCCAGAAATCCCTGATATTACATCGTTTAAATGTTCTGTCAATCTGAGTATATAATCTTCAGGATAGTCTGTCTTCAATATATACTCGTTGCCATTTATATTTACCGTTATCTTCCTTATTTCCATTAGAACATCCCCTCAAACCAAGCATTACTTTATTTATTTCTACAAATCTTTTCGATTTCCTCCTTTATGAAGAAAAAAAGACCATTTCGGTCTTTTTTTATCTTAATTGCGCTCCAAGCTCCTCATTCAGGCTCTTTACTATTTTGTCATGGACTTTGCCTACTTCATCGTCTGTCAAAGTCTTGTCGTACGATCTGTACCAAATTGAAAATGCCACGCTTTTTTTGCCATCAGGAATATTTTCGCCTTCGTACACATCAAACAATTTAACATCATCTACAAGTTTCCCGCCAGCTTTTCTTATGACACTTTCTATATCTGCCACAAATGTGTTTTTATCTACCAGCACAGCTATATCCCTTTCAACGGCTGGATATTTTGGCAGCGGCTTGTAGATTTTCTCGTCGTTTGCGTGCTTAAACAAAAGTTCAATGTTTACCTCTGCCACGTAAACCCTCTTATTTATATCGTAGTTTTCTGCAACATCAGGGCTTAATTCGCCAAAGACGCATATCTTTTCATCCCCTACAATGACATCAGCAGATCTTCCTGGATGATATGCAGGGTTTTGACTTCTTGCGTATTTGACATTCTTTATGTTGAGGACGTCTAAAAGTTCTTCAACCACACCCTTAATCGTCAGAAAATCCACATCATGTCCATACATGGCAATTATACCGCTTTTTATCTCTGTCGGAAGTTCTTCTACAGGCAGCGATTTCGGTATAAAGACTCTCGATATTTCAAATGCTTTAAATTCTGGGACTTTTCGGCTGTAATTTGTGTAAACCACGTTTAGCATGAATGGCAAAAGCGTCGTCCTCATGTAAGCTTGATCCTCTCCAAGTGGATTCATTATTTTGACAGCATTCCTCAAATAGCTGTCATCAGGCAAATTTATCCTGTCTAAATCCTTCATGCCCATAAATGACGTTGTTATGACTTCATTTAATCCGAATGACAAAAATACATCCTTTACGGTATCTTCCAGCTTCTGTTCTCTTGTCTTAACACCTGCTGTAATCTGAGTTCCTTTTAATAGGGTATCTTCTATGTTGTTGTAGCCGTACATTCTCCCGATTTCTTCCGCAATATCTGCCTCACCGTCAATATCACTTCTAAATGCTGGCACCTTTACTATCAAGTTTTCGCCATCGCAGATGGCGCCAAAATCCAAAAATGAAAGTATTTCCTTCATTTCTTGGCAAGACAGATTTGTTCCTAAAAGCTTGTTTATTCTTTCATATCGCACACTTAGGACTTTCTCAGTTACAGGTTTTGGATATACGTCTACAAGCCCTTCTAATATCTCTCCGCCGCTTAATTCAGCCATAAGCTGTGCTGCTCTATTGCATGCCAAAACCGTAATCTCTGGATCAAGCCCTTTTTCAAACCTTGACGATGCTTCACTTCTAAGGCCAAGTTTTCTCGATGTATACCGTATATTGCTGCCTCTAAAATTGGCACTTTCTATCAATATATTTACTGTGTCATCTGTTATTTCAGTATTTTGACCACCCATAACGCCAGCTAAGCCTATAGCCTTTTCCTCATCTGCGATTACAAGCATATCGCTATCCAGAATCCTCTCTTTGTCATCGAGAGTTGTAAGCTTTTCGCCTTCTTTTGCCCTTCTTACAATTATATGCCCGTTTTTGACTTTGTCTAAGTCAAAGGCATGTAGCGGCTGTCCCAATTCCATCATAACGTAATTTGTCACATCTACTATGTTGTTTATGGGCCTTATACCAGCTTTCAACAGCCTCATTTGCATCCACATAGGCGATGGGCCTATTTTGGCATTCCTTATGACTCTGGCAACGTACCTAAAGCACAAATCATCTGCTTCGATTGTGACAGTAGCTGGATTTTTGTCGTCAACTTCTCTTATTTTAACTTTAGGCATCCTGTAGCTTTTTCTGTATGTAGCTGCAGCCTCCCTCGCAATTCCAACTACTGAAAGGCAATCAGGCCTATTTGGCGTTATTTCAAATTCTATCACATCGTCCAGTTCAAGAGCATCTCTTACATCGTCTCCTAAAGGAAGCTCAGGAAGAATAAATATGCCGTTTCTCTGGTACTCCGGAAGCAAGCTTTCGTCTAATCCCAATTCTTTGGCAGAGCACATCATTCCATTTGATTCAACACCTCTTAGTTTACCTCTTTTTATCTTTACGCCGCCAGGCAGTGTTGAACCATGCAGTGCGACGGGAATATAATCACCAACCTTGATATTTTGAGCGCCTGTCACTATCTGCAATTTTTCTTCCCCTACATCTACGATTCCTATTTGAAGCTTTAAAGCATCAGGATGTTTTTCTAAAGATACAATCTTTCCTATCACTACATTTTTTATCTCTTGCCCGTAACTTTTTATAGTCTCCACCTTTGAACCTGACATCGTAAGATCGTCAGCCAATTTTTTTGCATCAACAGACAAATCTACGTAGTCTTTTAACCATGAATACGATATTAGCATGTCTTAACCTCCTTAAAACTGTTTAATAAAGCGTAGGTCATTTTCGTAAAGAAGACGCAAATCGTCTATCCCATATTTAAGCATAGTTATTCTGTCAAGTCCCATGCCAAATGCAAAGCCTGAATACTTTTCAGGATCGATTCCAGACATCCTAAGCACATTGGGGTGAACCATGCCAGATCCTAATATCTCGATCCACCCGGAATATCCACAAACTCTACAGCCCTTTCCGCCACATGCAAAGCACGATACGTCCATTTCTGCACTTGGCTCAGTAAAAGGAAAATAGTGAGGCCTGAATTTTGTCTTTGTGTCTGAACCAAAAAGCCTTTTGGCAAATAGATTTAAAACGCCTTTCAAATCTCCCATCGTTATTCCTTCATCAACTGCCAATCCTTCTATCTGGTTGAACACAGGAGAATGTGTAGCATCTATTTCATCTGACCTATAAACTCTACCTGGCGATATGACTTTTATAGGTGGTTTGCTTTTTTCCATAGTCCTCACCTGAACAGGCGATGTCTGCGTCCTAAGCAAGATGTTTTTAGTAATATAAAAAGTATCCTGCAAATCCCTTGCTGGATGATCAGGCGGAGTATTTAGCGCTTCAAAATTGTAGTAATCAAGCTCGATTTCAGGTCCTTCGGCGATGGAAAACCCAAGCCCTAAGAATATATCCTTTATTTCATCTAAAACTTTTGTCATAGGATGTTTATGGCCTATCTCATGGACTTTCCCGGGCAATGTTATGTCGATATATTCGCTTTTTATTTTTTTCCCTTTTTCCTGTTTCAACACTTCTTCTCTTTTTTGAGTAAGCTCTTTCTCGATCTCTTCTCTTACCTCATTTGAGATTTTGCCAATGATAGGCCTTTCTTCAGGCGATAGACTTCCCATACCTCTTAATATCTGTGTCAGTTCGCCTTTCTTCCCTAAATACTTAACCCTTATCTCCTCAAGTGTCTTTAAACTTTCCGCAGATGACAGCTCTTTTTTGGCTTCTTCAAGTAGATTTCTCAACGTCTCTTCCAAAGAAATACTCTCCTTTCTTTCCTAAATATAATAAAAAAACTCCATCTTAAAAGGACGGAGATATGACCGTGGTACCACCTAATTTGGCTAAAAGCCCACTCATTTTGATATAACGGAAATAAACCGGTTATGCCTACTATCAGTTCAGCACACTGCTTAAGAGGGAACTTCCATTACGCAGTACCAACAATGCTCTCAGTCTACGGCATCGCCTCCCTGTCGCACTTAAACGTAATGTACTTTACTCTTTCATCGCATTTTTCTTTATTTTTTTGAATATTATATCATCTTTGCGCTATTTTATCAATCTCTGTCTTTCCGATTCATAAAGGCAAATAGATGCTGCCACAGATACATTTAAAGACTCCGCCATGCCATCCATAGGTATCTTAAAGGAGTCATCTACAAATTCATCTAAATGACTATTTACGCCTCTTGACTCATTTCCAAAGATAAGTGCTGCATTTTTTGAAATATCGAAATCGTAGATGTACTTTTCTGCTTTAAGACTTGTAGACAAAATTCTTATGCCATGTTTCTTAAATACATCAAAAAGCCTTGAAGGCTCTACATCATTTACAACAGGCAGGTGAAATATGGAGCCCATAGTAGAGCGCAATACTTTAGGATTGTATATATCTACAGTATTATTTATAGTAAAGATGCCATCTGCGTTAAATGCATCTGCAGACCTTATTATGGTTCCTACATTGCCTGGATCTTGTACTTCATCAAGTATCACGTAGAAACCGCCTTCTTTAATGATGTCATTCACTTCCCACTTAGGCATCTTGATAACAGCCATAATCATCTGTGGAGCGACAGTGTCGGAAATCTTCTTAAATACTTTTTCATCCACAAAGACGATCTTTTCCTTTTCAATCTGAAAGTCTATATTAAAATCTTTCGAAACCAGCAGGTGTACAATCTCAAAGCCGCTTTTTAATGCTTCAAAAACGCTGTTTTTGCCTTCTACGAAAAACAGCCTTTTCTCATACCTGTATTTCTTATCTGATAGCTTCTTTATGTTCTTTATAAACTCATTTTTTTCGCTTGTTATGACCATTTAACATTCACTATCCTGTATATAGGTTAAAACCCGGCATGTACCGGGTATAAGATTATGCATTCAGTTGTTGTTTTGCTATGTTAACCAACTCTGCAAAAGCCTTGTTGTCGTGTATAGCCATTTCTGACAACATCTTTCTGTTTATCTCTATATTAGCCTTCTTAAGTCCATTTATAAACCTGCTATAAGAAATACCATTTGCTCTTGCTGCAGCGTTAATTCTGGCAATCCACAACTTCCTAAAATCTCTCTTTCTTAATTTCCTTCCAATGTATGCATAATTAAGTGACTTCATTACAGCTTGGTTAGCTACTCTGAAAAGTTTGCTTTTTGCACCGTAGTAACCTTTAGCAAGTTTTAATATTTTTTTATGTCTTTTTCTCGTAACTTTTCCTGATTTTACCCTCGACATTTTTATACCTCCTAATTATTTACGCATAAGGAATCAAGCGTTTTATGTTCTTTGCATCGACACCGCTTAAATATGCTATCTTTCTCAAGTTTCTCTTAGTCTTTCTCGTCTTTTTCGTAAGTATATGCCTCTTAAAAGCTTTTGATCTCTTTACTTTACCGTTTTTTGTAAGAGCGAATCTTTTTGCAGCTCCGCTGTGTGTTTTCATTTTTGGCATTTTCGTATCCTCCTCAATTAAACGTTTTTAGGTGCTAATATCATCATCAAATTTCTGCCCTCCATGTTTGGGGCCTTCTCAACATTACCATATTCTTCTAAGCTCTTTGCAAATCTATTTAACAGTTCTTCGGCAAGATTTGTGTGTGAAGCTTCCCTGCCTCTGAATCTTATCGTCACTTTTACTTTATCTCCATCTTTTAAGAACTTCATGGCGCTTTTGACTTTTACGCCAAAGTCGTGTTCTTCAATCGCTGGAGTCATCCTTATTTCCTTTATGTTGATGACTTTCTGCTTCTTTTTAGATTCTTTCTCTTTCTTGCTTTGTTCATACCTGTATTTTCCGAAGTCCATTAATTTGCATACTGGTGGATTTGCCTGTGGTGCAATCTTAACCAGATCGATGTGCCTTTCTAAAGCAATTTTGTATGCCTCTTTTGCTGACATTATACCTAATTGATTACCATCTTGATCAATGAGGCGCACTTCCTTATCTCTAATTTCCTCATTAACCTGCAGCTCCTTGTTAATAAATACGCACCTCCTAAAATATTACAAAAAATAAAGCGGGTATAAACCCGCTTCTTTTTGGCTAAAACAACATTTTACTTTAAACCTGACACCTGCGGTGAAAGGTGAGAAGCGGGTGCTTCTACTTTAAACACATGTTAAATTATAGCACAACTTATCATCTCAGTCAATACCCTTCTCACCACAAGATCAATACTTTTCAACTCTTTTCATATACATATTAAAGTTTTCCACCATGTCCTGCAAGGAATCTCCGCCAAATTTTTTAGTCATTTCATCGGCTATAGTCCACGCACATACAGCTTCAAGCACTACAGCAGCGGCTTCAACAGCGGTTACGTCCGAACGCTCATACGTAGCCTTCACTTCTTCCTTCGAATCTATATCAACAGATGTAAGAGGTTTTCTCAAAGTTGGTATAGGTTTCATATAGGCTCTCAAAACTATTGGCATGCCATTTGAAATACCGCCTTCAATTCCACCTGCGTTGTTGGTCTTTCTGTAAAAATGCCCGTCGTAAAATATCTCATCGTGGACTGAAGAACCCTTTTGCCTTGCCGCCATAAAACCCATGCCGATTTCCACCCCTTTTATGGCTTGGACGCTCATGACGCTATAGGATAAAAGGGCGTCCAGCTTGCGATCCCATTGAACATGGCTGCCTAAGCCTATTGGTACCCCGTCTATTGTGATTTCGATCACACCGCCTAAAGTGTCCCCTTCATTTTTTGCTTCATCTATAAGGGCAGGCCACTTTTCTCTATCTCTTTCTCCACCTATCTCCAATATATCGCTTTTTACAACTATGCCAAAGTTTTTAAGAAGCAACTTTGCTACAGCGCCAACAGATACTCTCGCTGCTGTTTCCCTGGCACTGGCTCTTTCTAAAACATCTCTCATGTCTTTTAAATCGTATTTGATGGCACCAGACAGATCTGCATGGCCTGGCCTTGGTCGGGTCACTCTCGGCACATCTTTTCCCTTCCAATTTTCGTAATCAAGGTTTCTAATGAGAATAGAAAGCGGCGCACCAATTGTCAAATTGTTTCTGACTCCACCTAAAATGTGAACAGCATCGCTTTCAATAGACATCCTGCCGCCTCTGCCGTAGCCAGATTGCCTTCTTTTAAGTTCATTATTTATGAAATCCACATCTATAAACAAATTTGATGGCAAACCTTCGATGATGGCAACAAGCGCTTCTCCATGTGTCTCTCCAGATGTTAAATACCTCAAATCATGCTCCCCCTTTGCTTAATACAGTTTTTTCAGTTTTATATAGCGCAACAGCAAAAAGCAATATGCTGGACAAGACTCTCAATACCGTCGTTATATACATGAATGTCTCATATCCCACAATTTCATAAAACCACGTTCCAACAATAGGCGATAGAAAAGCAGCAAATTGTGTCACGATAGTATAGATGGCAATATAATTCATCTTTTCCTTGTGGTCAGGCAAAAGCTCCAAAAGCCAGTTTAAAGAAAGCATGGTGTATCCTGCTGTAGCCATACCGCCAAAAAAGTCTATGGCAGCACCTACGTAGAGGCTGGTAACTTTAGCCCATAATGCTGGAATCGTGGATATAAGTAAAGTACTTATGCTTAATGCAATGCCATTTCCTTTTCTATCCGCGAGATTTGCCCACCACTTATACGTTAAAATAGAACCTACTGAGCCTACAATCGTTGAAATGCTCATCCACATGTTGTTAGCGTGGAGATTGTCGACTTTGTATATGGTAAATATGGGCCATGCCATCATCCACGTAAAAGTAAATATAAAAGATGCAAGGCTAAAATAGATAAACTTTCTCGATTGCATCATAGTTTTTAGCGAATCTAAAATAGACGCTGAAGCTTCTTTTTTGTGGGATACGTAGTGAAACTTTGAGTAATAATAGGCGTCAAGTATCCCAAACAAAAATGCTATAAAAAACATTATCTGGTAACCGTATGGAAACTTGATCCTATCCAAAAGTATGCCTGTTATTAATACCGCCGCTGTGCCTAATACACCTGTCCAGATGTTTCTATCCGCAAAGACTTTGCCGCGAAACTCCTCAGGTATCAAATCGCTCATAAATGACTGCCAACACATTCCTGCGACAATAGCCGGCAAATTCAATAATCCTACAAATAAAACCACCGCTTCAGGTCTAAACTTGCTCATAAACGGTACTAAAGCAACTAAAAGGTAAAAGCTCCTTGTAATGTACTCTAAAACGTAGGCAAACTTAAAAACATTTTTAGCCTTATTTATAAAGATTGTAGCAGGCAGTATCCCAATCAAAGCCATAAGGGCTGGAAGAGAATTAATAAGAGATACTTCGTAGTTGTTGGCACCCAATTTTATAGCGAATATGCCTACAAATGGCATAATCATATTGTACCCTATTGAAAATGTTATGCCATTTAGCAGATTCATCTTTATGTTGTAGTTGAGATATTTGTAGACCTCCCTATTTTTAGCCGTAATTATTCCCCCCGATAAAACACTACATATTTAGATTATCACTTTTTATTTTGCCAATCAAGGTAGTAGAATGTCCACCAATTCAAAGTTGGTGGACATTTCTTTTAGAGGGATTTTTGCTTAATCTCTTCCAAAATGGATGATAAAAATTCTTGCAATGATTTAGATCCAAGATCTCCTTCTTTTCTTGATCTTACAGAAACATTTCCTGCTTCTACTTCCTTATCGCCTAATATAAGCATGTAAGGTATCTTTTGCATTTGCGCTTCTCTTATCTTGTAGCCTATTTTCTCATTTCTATCATCAAGTTCGACCCTTATATCATTTTCCAATAGCCTTTCATGAATATTCTGTGCATAACCCAAGTGCTTATCAGAAATCGGAAGTATTTTTACCTGCACAGGAGCAAGCCATGTAGGGAATGCACCGGCAAAGTTTTCTGTGAGAATCGCTATAAACCTTTCTATGCTGCCAAACACCACCCTGTGCAACATGACAGGTCTATGCTTTTCACCATCATCACCGACGTATTCGCAGTTAAACCTTTCAGGCATCTGAAAATCCAACTGTATCGTGCCACACTGCCATGTACGCCCTATGCTATCCTTTAGATGAAAGTCAATCTTAGGGCCGTAAAAGGCTCCATCGCCTTCATTCACCTTATAATCGAGTCCTATATGCTCCATAGCCTTTATCAAGGCGTTTGTTGCCAATTCCCAGTCTTCGTCAGAACCTATCGAATTCTCTGGCCTCGTAGAAAGTTCCACAAAGTACTCAAATCCAAATATCTTGTAGAAGTAGTCGATAAGTTTGATGACTCCCAGGATTTCTGATTCCACCTGATCTGGCGTCATAAACAAATGGGCATCGTCTTGCGTGAAACTCCTAACTCTCATCAGCCCATGGAGAGCACCTGATAATTCATGCCTGTGAACAAGTCCCAGTTCGCAAAGCCTAAGAGGCAGATCTCTGTAGCTATGCATAGTTGAATTGTACACAAGCAAAGCACCCGGGCAGTTCATCGGCTTTATGGCATAATCCTCATCATCAATCTTTGTAAAGTACATATTTTCTTTGTAATGATCCCAATGGCCTGATCTGTGCCACAGCTCTTCGTTTAAAATTATTGGCGTCTTAATCTCCTGATAGCCTCTCTTTGCATGTTCTTTTCTCCAAAAATCTTCTAAGATATTTCTTAAGATCATTCCCTTTGGATGGAAAAACGGAAAACCAGGTCCTTCATTGTGGATGCTGAAAAGATCCAATTCCTTTCCCAATTTCCTGTGGTCTCTTTTTTTAGCTTCCTCAATCATGTTTAAGTATTCGTCTAACATGCTTTTCTTAGGAAAGCTTATGCCATATATTCTCTGCAGCATCTTATTGTGCTCGTCGCCTCTCCAGTAAGCACCTGCCACTGAAAGGAGTTTTATGGATTTAACCATGCCTGTCGATGGCAAATGTGGCCCTGCGCAGAGATCTGTAAATTCGCCTTGTCTGTAAAAAGATATTGTAGCATCCTGCGGCAAATCCTTTATAAGCTCAACTTTGTAAGGTTCACCTTTTTCTTCCATGAATTTTATAGCTTCCTCTCTGGGAAGCACAAACCTCTCAAGCTTTAAATCTTCCTTAATAATCTTATTCATCTCGTCTTCTATCTTAGAAAAATCATCGACTGTAAAAGGTTCATCAACATCAAAATCGTAGTAAAAACCATTGTCAATGGCAGGACCTATTGTAAGCTTCACGTTTTTATAAAGCCTTTTAATGGCCTGTGCCATTATATGTGATGAAGTGTGCCAGTATATCTTTTTTCCATCCTCATCATCAAAAGTCAAGATTTCCAGCTTGCCGTCTTCATTGATTGGTGTAAACAGCTCCACAATCCTGCCATTTAATTTGCCACCAAGTGCTTCTTTAGCAAGCTTATGGCTTAGACTTTTAGCGATTTCATATACGCTTATGCCACTTTCATATTCTCTTTCTGTTCCATCTTTAAGTATTATCTTCATACCTTGTCCTCCTTCTTAAATTTAAATAAAAGAACCTCACGCCAAAAGAGGCAGAGGTTCTGCGGTTCCACTCTCATTTATACTCTAAATTATAACGGAATTACCGATCGGATTCATCACCCGCAGCTTAGAGGTGGTCTTCGATATCAAAAATATTTGAATGATTTCAGCCTAAGTCATCCAATCTCTTTGATATTTTTAGATATCTACTTTCCTCATCATCGCCAAAATATTGATTTTTTTCTATTATATAATTGATATACTGACTTGTCAATATTCTACAACAGCCTTACCACAAATGCCTGTAAAATTCCTATTACAAAACCTAAAACCCCGCCTAAAATCACAATCATCTTTAATTCTTTATTAGAAACATCCAGTATAATCTTCTCCAGCTTTTCAAGCTCAAAAAGCTTTATCTTCTCCTCAACTATCTCTGCTATGCCAATCTTCTCTGACATATCATTAAGCATCGTAGCTGCAGATTCATCCAAAAACTTCTCTGCTTCTTTGCTTACAATCCCAACTACATAATTTACTATCATCGATTTTAATGACTTCGGTATAAACGAAGGGATATTCTTCTCAACTGTAGAATCAACATCGTCTAATATCTTCTTTATTATATAATTGCGATTGTCTTCATTTAAAAGCTTATCCAATATGTCGTCCATCGATACAAGTTCATCTTCCACTACTTTTCCTATTGATGACGCTATCTCATCTCTCCTTCTGGGTATAAGCCCTTGAATAGAAATGCCAAAAATCTTTACAGGCTTTATCGGTCTAAAAAGCATGACGACAGCAATGTAATTTGTTATCCATCCAATAGCAGCACCAACAACGCCTAAAAACATCATTTGTAGAAAAAAATGCATTAGATCACCTCAACAAAATAACCTATGAATATAATAACAGATTTCTTCAAATAATAAAACCCAGTTTAAGCTGGGTCTTATTTCCTTGCCTCATTTATCGCACATAAGCTGCAACCATTGCATATAAATACTTTGTTTGAAAATATTTTTTTAACAGTATCAAAAACATCTTTACTTTTTATATTTTCCAACGAATGTATATATATCTTAGAAGGAGCCATTGCAATAAGTGTGCTTATAAGCATATCATCATCTGTCAATTCTCCTCCTGTAAATTCAATTGTAATATCGCTTAAGAACTGCCCTGTTATAGGCTTCTTTTCTTTGTCGTAAAATGAAAATTTACCACTTTTATCAACGAGGATGTTAAGAACATCTATTTTGGAGTCCTGAAGTTCTACAAAATACTTTAAAAGCCCGATAAATTCATCGTATTCCTTTTGCATCATGTATTCGTCAACCGCTCTATCCACTACCTCGCTTAACTCGCCAATAAAATCCCTTAACCTGAAATTGACAAACCCTTCTATGTCAATAGTCTCATTGTCCTTTAAGAAATCCTCTATTTCCTCAAAGATTCTTTCTTTCTTAACTAATTTGAATGTCTCTCTATTTACATCGTTATCTAAAATACCTCTCGCTATGTTTTCAATCTTTCGCTTCTCATCAGAATCAAAATAATAATAGTATTTATCTATAATCCTTTTTATCAACTTCTTGTCGATCTGATTTACTATTACATCAGAAATCACATCAGATACATGCTCTTTTATTTTAGCTATATTTTTACTCGAAACTCTATCCTCTACGTCTATATTAAAAAAAGTAATGTTCCCACGATTATCTAAATTTACAGTAAAATCTAATCCTTCATTCTTCATATATTCTAACTCATTGTTAAAAACGCTGCCACTTAATAAAGCATTTGGGATACCGATAGACAAAAGCTGCATTTTTCTCACTCCCTTCGTTAGTAGTATGTGCTTTTAAGTCTTTTCTTTGCATCATCAGTAGAGTGGAATAATGGAACCTATGTCTTTTACTTCACCAGATGACAAAAAAATTATTTCTTTGTTTTTATATTTCAAAAAATCAATTATTTTCTTGTATTCGTTGTGATATCTTAAATCTCCAGCAACGCAAAAAACATCTTTATCTATAAGTCCAGACGCTCCTCCTATAAATCCGTAATCAAACCCATTAAGCTTTATACCACCTTGTTCAATCAAAAGGCAGTCAAACCCTTCTTTTGAAGCTGTCTTATAAAGACCTGCGTCCGATGTTATGAAACTTATATTGTCCACGATTGCCATGTTGCACTTGGTGTATCCTTGCTTAACGTGTATAAATTTCACTCCTTTTTTCTCTAATACTTCCCTTAATACTGGATCAGTATACTTCAAATTATGAAAAGCATAATCGCCTAATCTTGCTACATTATATGCTATATTGCCAGGATAGTTTCTACTTAGTACAGTCTTCCCAAATATTACTTCCAAGTTTAACTTTTTGATTTCTTCAACAAAATTTTCATCAACATCTGGCGCTAAAACAATTTGTCTGTCACCTACATTGTGGGCGATTATATCCGGATGATACGATATGGCTTCGTAGAGAGAAGCATGTCTTTTTGTCATTACGACTTCTATTTCCATCTTTTTCAATGAATTAACTACATCAAGATGCCTTCCATCGACGACGACACACCGTACTTTTTTGTCAGGTACATAAGGATTTTTCAAAAATAAAACCTCCTAAAAAAAATCAGCATACCTACTGTATGCCTAACATTTCCTTCTATCTTTTAAGTATTTGCTTCCTTCTATAGACTTAAGCTTCCTCTTAATCTCTGCAGCTACTGCACTTATCTGCAGCTCATTATCAAAATTTCTGTTTTCGTTCGTCACAACAGCTATAGATATTGAAACGAATGGAAACCTCTGTATTTCTCCTCGCCTATTGATGACTTCTATATAGCCATTGGCCAAATCCTCATCATCGTAATACCTCTTTATATCCTCATCAAAGGTATTTATTATATAATTGCATATATCATCGATTTTATCTGGAGTAGTTATTATTATAAAGTCATCTCCGCCTATATGCCCTAAAAAATCGTTGGGATTTCCACATTTAAAAAGGGCATCTTTCAAGATCCTGGCTGTCTGCCTTATTATTTTATCGCCACGTGAAAATCCGTAGTAATCATTGAAGGACTTAAAATTATCCAAGTCTATGTACAAAACAGCGTACAAGAGCCCATTTTTTATGCGCCTTCTTATCTCATACTTTATGTCAATATTGCCTCTAAGTCCTGTAAGTGGATTGGCCATCCTGTTGTGCTCGATCCTCTGAAACAGATTTTTCACTTGTGCAAGAAGTTCTTTTTCATTGAATGGTTTCGTTATGTACGCATCAGCGCCTAACTCCAACCCGTGCAGTTTCTCTTCATAATTGTCACTGGATGTCAAAAGTATGACAGGCACCAATTGATTTTCTTCCTCATCCCTCAATATTCTAAGTAAGTCAAATCCACTAAGACCAGGCATGACTACATCAAGTATGACCATATCCGGCAAAATGCGTCTATACAACTTTAAAGCCTCATCGCCATCTTGTGACTCGTAAATTTTATACCCGGCGCCGCCTAAAATGTTTTTTAAAATAGTCCTGCTTAGCTTATCATCATCAACGATCAATATACTTTTTTCATTCACATTACTTCCCCCAAAATCTTTTTCACCCATAATAAATTATATTTACGACTTGTAAGAATGATTCGCTCCAAATGCAAATAAAAAATAATAACCAATATATTACATCACTAATAAATTATAATATTGAAGAAGGCAATAGTCAATAAAATATAAGAAAAATGGCAGGTTTGATGCTCTGCCATTTTCTACTATTCTCAACACGATTTTTATATTTAGATGGTTCTTGTAGAAATCAAATCTTTATACCATAGGGCACTGTCCTTCAAAATCCTTCTTTCCGTCTCATAGTCCACATATACGATGCCAAATCTCTTTGAATAGCCATGAGCCCACTCAAAATTGTCCATAAGTGACCACACAAAGTACCCTTTCAAATTTCCACCATCATCTAAAAAGCGTTTAGCCTCTTTAAAATGCTGTCTTAAAAACTCTACCCGCTTTTCATCGTGTACACGATCGTCATCCTCAACGACATCATTAAACGCCGCACCATTTTCAGTAATGTACAATGGCATATCATAAGTGTATTCTCTTTTAAGCCTCATCAAAATATTGTAAAGTGATTCAGGGTAAATCTCCCATCCCATCTCCGTCTTTTCATTTCCAGGATCTATCTGCACAACATCCAAAATACCGTCATTTCCTTTCTGGACAACTGCTCTTGTGTAATAATTAACTCCCAGAAAATCTAATTTTTGAGAAATCACATTCAAATCTTCATCATTTATAAAATCGACTTTTGCAAATTTACCAAAATACTCTACCATATCTTCCGGGTATTTGGCTTTAAATAGAGGATCTAAGAACCATCTGTTTTGGAAACCATCGGCTATTTGAGCCGCAATTTTGTCATCGTCACTATCTGAGGCAGGAAATACTTCGTTTAAGTTTAGAGTAATGCCTATTTTAGAGTCATCTAAATTTAGATCTCTAAATATTTCCACAGCTTTGCCATGTGACAACAAAAGATGGTGCGAAACTAACAAAGCTTCACCTAGATCTTTATGCCCTGGCGCATGTTCGCCGATGAAATACGACAAAAATGAAGAACACCATGGCTCATTTAATGTGATCCAGTTTTTTATGTATCCGCCCAGTTCAGAAAAAAGTTTTGCGGCATATTCACCATACCACTCAACAACATCTCTATTAAGCCATCCACCTAAATCATCAGCCCATTGAGGCAGATCCCAATGGTATATTGTAGCAAAAGGTTTAATGTCATTTTTTAAAAGCTCATCAGTCAACCTTTTATAAAAATCCATCCCCTTAGGATTGTACTGCCCTTTCGCAGGGAAAATCCTTGGCCAAGCAATAGAAAATCTGTACGCTTCAATGCCTAAGTCTTTCATCATCTTTACATCGTCCTTGTATAGATGGTAGTGATCGCAAGCCACATCGCCATTATGGCCTTTGTATACCTTTCCATCTTGTCTGGAAAATGTGTCCCAGATAGACATAGTCCTGCCATCCTCGTTGTAAGCACCTTCAACTTGATACGAAGCCGTAGCCACGCCAAACAAAAAATCTTTGCTAAAGTCTGACATTTCACACCCTCCCATAAATTATCTATTACAATTATACCATATATTTACTATTAATAAAAAGAAAATAGACAAAAAAATATAGGTATATACCTTTCGTACATACCCTTTCTAATACACTACGCATTTACTAATTTTATGGCGCCGTGTGGACAATACCTGGTACAAACGCCGCATCCAGTACATTTTTCTTTATCCACATTTATCTCAACTTGAAACAAGCCCTTTCTTGATAACTTAAATGCGCCAAACTTGCAACTGTGACTTGCTGGACAAAACGGTGATCTATCACATATATCTTGATCTACATATGCATACCTCATATCATTTCCTCCTTTTAGTCTATTAATATTTTATTATACCCCCCTACTGTAGTAGGGTCGTCTGTATACATTATACTTGTCTTTCGTCTTGTTTGTCAAGATGTTTTTATAGACCATCTATAAAATTTTTATCTTGTACTTTAAAAGCCATTCATTTATTTGTATAAGGTATGCATATAGCTGAGGACCGCCCATAAGTTGAGAAAACCATGCTGGGTCGTAATCTTTCGCATCCGTATCTATGAGATTTTGCACTTCATTTTTGTCGACTAATTGTAAAATCGGTGAAGACGGATCGTCAATAATCCTCTGAAGCCAACTTTTTACCTTCTCTTTAAAAATCGGGTTATGTGTCTTAGGATACGGACTTTTTTTCCTTTCTACTACTATATCAGGTATATACCCTTTTAATGCTTCTCTCAAAAGGCCTTTCTCTCTATTGTGAAGATTCTTCATATCCCACGGAATATTCCAGACATATTCCACTATCCTGTGATCCAAAAACGGCACCCTAACTTCAAGACCCGATGCCATGCTCATCCTATCCATCCTATCAAGAAGCATGGAAAGAAATCTCGTCTGGTTTAGATAAAATATCTCTCTCATGCGAGAAGATGCTTTATCTTCTCCTGAAAGCTTAGGTACTTCCCTTAATGCTTCATTATACCGATCGTTTAAGTACTCTGTTGGACGGATCTTTTTTACAACATCTTTAGATAAAAGATTCATTCTTTTTTCAACCATTCTTATCCATGGAAAAGTGCCTGACTCGATGGCAGCTTTATTTCTAAACCATGGATAGCCTCCAAACACCTCATCAGCACCTTCACCTGACAGCGCAACTTTTACATCCTTTTTGACTTCTCTCAAAAATAAGTACAAAGAAGAATCAACATCAGCCATTCCCGGCAAATCGCGGGCATAAAGAGCAGGCAACAGAGCATCTGCCAGTTCTTCATTATCTACATAGACATAATTATGAGCCGTATCTATTTCTTTTGAAACAGTTTCAACTAAATCTGAATCGCTGTTTGGCTGAAATTGATTTGGTTTAAAGTATTTATCGTTTCCGATGTAATCTACTGAATATGTTATAAGCTTGCTGCCTAATTTTTTTAACTTTTCATTGGCAAAAGCAGAAACCGCAGTAGAGTCTAATCCACCAGAAAGCAGCGAGCACAGCGGTACATCCGAAACAAGCTGACGCTTTGAGGCATCGTCCAAAAGATACCGAATCTTTTCCATCGTAGTTTTAATGTCATCTTCATGGTCTTTACTTACCAATGACCAGTATCTTTCAATTTTTATTCCGTCTTTGCTAAACGTAAGAGAATGGCCCGGCTTTAACTCATATATATCACGAAAAACGCCAATCCCCGGCGTCCTGGTAGGACCCATGACAAAAATCTCTGCAAGTCCTTCTTCATCCACTTCAGCCTGAACGTATGGATGTGCTAAAATCGCTTTAATTTCCGAGCCGAAAATGAGAGAACCATTCTTATAAGTATAAAAAAGAGGTTTGACACCTATCCTATCCCTTGAAAGAAAAAGTTTATTCTCGTAACCATCCCATACCGCAAATGCGTATATGCCATTTAACTTGTGGACACAATCGCTGCCCCATTCGATATATGAAGTCAACAAGACCTCTGTATCTGAATGACCATTGAATTTGTAACCTAACGACCTAAGCTCATCTCTTATTTCCTCCGTATTGTACAACTCTCCATTGTATATTATCACGTACTTTCTCTCGCCAAACTCCTTAATCATCGGCTGCTCTCCACCCTCAGGGTCAATGACTATAAGCCTTGTCTGTGCAAAACCACAATGAGTCGAAAACCATGTACCCCAGCTATCAGGGCCTCTATTCCTAAGTCTTTCTCCCATTGCAACTACTATGTTTTTCCTATTTATCACTTCTTCATCAAAGCTTACCCATCCTGCTATTCCGCACATCGTATCAGCCCCTTTCGAAATAATAATAAGGGTAGCTATATTGATTGATATTGAATTTCATCTGTTTGTAGTATATGTAGAAAGGGTAAAAATGTGAAAATTCTTGGTGATACTTACCTTACCAAAGCATTTGTAGTCATGCAGTTAATTAAACTTTTAAAATTTTTATAAAAGATATCAAATTTTTGTTAATATTTAAAAGGCTTCTACAATTTCTCTTTCGTGTAGAAGCCTTTGTAAAATGTTTTTGCCTGTATAAAATGATATAGATTTGCTTATTACGCTCTAAAAAGGGCCCATTCCTGCTTAAACATCACAGCAGCTAAGTATACACTAATACTTATATATACTAATGATGAAACTATGAATATTCCTATGTGTGCCATACTAACAATCCCATAAAGCAAATCTTTAAAAATTGAAATAGTCCCAAATACAGGTAGTGCAAAGTAAAACGCGGGAATTTCATTAGGCATTTTATACATGACCATATATGCAGGAATTATCGCAATAAACACTAATGGTGAAATATATGACTGGCCTTCTTTAAAAGATTTTGCGTATGCACTTAAAGCAAGTTCTAAAGCTGCAAATATTGATGCTGTAAAAAAGGCAGCCACGAACATGACAATTATTGCTGTCGTGCCCATTTTAAAATCGGCATTTAAAGATACCATATCTTTATTAAAAACAAAAGATACAAATAACCCTGAAAGTGAAGCAACAGCACTGAGAAGCGCCATGGCTGTTACAGCTAAGTATTTGCCTGCCATTATAGAAAGTCTTGACGCAGAAGTCGTAAGCAAAGGTTCCAGAGTCCCTCTTTCTTTCTCGCCAGCAGCCAAATCAACGGCAGCTCCTATCCCCCCTGTCGCTGTCCATAAAGTCAAAAGCATTGGCACAATGAATGATAAAAAAGACCCTGCCATTTTGCTCTGTGAAGCTACGTTTTCTGTCTTTACCACAATTGGCTCAATTATCTTAGGGTCTATTCCATTTGCTATAAGTCTTTGTTTTACGATGATGTTTGAATATTCCCTTATAAATCCTTCAATCATGCTTTCTGCATTGGCAGATTTAACATTCGACTTGTCGACCTGTATTATTAAATTGGTGTTCTTGCCCTCTCCTATATTTTTATCAAAATCAGAAGGTATAATGACAATCGTTCGTATATCACCTTTCTCAAGACTTTCTTTAGGATTTTGTAGATCTGTTATTACATTTATTCCTGTAGATTTTAAATAATTTACGAATCTTTGATTATCACCTTCATCTATAACAGCTATTTTAGTATCGCTTACTTTTTGCTGAGATATGCTTTCTGCTCCACCTATAACTATATACATCATTATAGGAATAAACAAGGCAGGAAGAAGAATTGTAACTATCCATGTCTTTTTATCTCTAAAAATATCTTTTAGCTCTTTTTTTAAAACTATGAAAATATGTTTAAACTTCAACTTTATCACCTACCAATTCCATAAATAATTCTTCAAGATTATCTGTTTTATATTTCTCCTTTAAATCTCCAATAGTCCCTTCCTCTATAAGTTTTCCTTTGTGTATTATACCTATCTTGTCACAAAGCTTTTCTACCTCTGACATACTGTGACTTGAAAAAATAATTGTCTTTCCTTCTTCTTTACAAAGCCTTATAAAATCGTGCACTTCTCGTACCGAACCTACATCCAATCCTGATGTTGGCTCATCAAAAAGCATCACCTTGGGATCGTGTATTATTGACCTTACAATCGCCACTTTCTGTTTCATTCCTTTTGAAAGTTTGCTTGCTGCTTTATCAATAAATCCTGTCATATCAAATTTGCGTATTAACATATCAATTTTTTTATTTATCTCTTTTTTATCCATATCGTGAAGCTCTGCAAAATAAAGTATATTTTCTCTTGCAGTAAGCCTGTCATATAAACCGCTTTCTCCCCCAAAAAGTATCCCTACTTCTTTTCTTATATCTTCTGGTTCTTTTATCAAGTTTTTTCCATTTATAATGACTGTTCCACTTGTAGGCTTAAGCATCGTAGCAAGCATCCTTAAAGTAGTGGTTTTTCCTGCACCATTTTCACCCAAAAGCCCGTATATTTCTCCTTCTTCGACTTTAAAGCTTAAATTATCTACTGCTTTAATGTTTTTAAACATTTTAGTTAAACCATAGACTTCTATCAAAATCTACACCTCCAATTTATTAATTCCATAAATTAAGCTGTTCCAAAATATAATACAGCATTTTTTCTTTTCTTGTTACAACTTGCGCCTCCACTATCATTCCGACTTTAATGCTCCCTTTCTCACCACTATGGCTGTACATAGTTTTATTGTTAATAGTTGCTTCTGCATCATAATAATTTATGCCGCTTTGCTGGTCAGTTCGTGAATCTAATCCAACTTTTGTAATTTTACCTGTTAAATCACCATATTCCTGATAAGGCAAAGCTAAAACATGATATTTTATGTTTTGCCCCACTTTTATATTTGCAATATCTTTATTAGAAATATAAAGCTGAACTTTATATTCAGGTTTATCTGGTATAATTTTAACTGTTTCCGTACCGCTTTGTAACAAATCTCCTTTATTTATATTCATAATCATGTTAACTGTACCGTCTGTAGGAGCTTTTACTATATAGTCCTCAATATTAAGATTTATATTATTAATATCACCTTTTAATTTCTGAATCTCATTCTCATCAGCTTCAATATTGTCATCTATCTGAGATATTGTATCAAACGTAAATTTTTCAACATTTATGCTACCAGTATTAGCTTGAAGTTCTTTAAGTTTAGTCTCATTTTGTTCTATATTTGCTTTAAGGTTAAGCATATATTGATTTTGATAACTTAAGAGTTCCTCTTTAGCACTATTTATGGCATTTTTTTCATCATCTGCCTGCTGTGATGCGTTATCTTGTAACTCATTAATTTTATCTTGCCTTTGCTTTATATTTAACTGATAGTCTAAAAACTGATTATAATAGGAACTATCAGGTGAAAGATAATTTGAATTATCGTTAATAGATTTTTGCAGAAGCTTTAAGTTATTTATTGTATTTTCAACACTCTGTATTTCTGCTTGAATGCCTTGCAATTGGTTTATCTTTTCCTCATTCTGTTCAATATTTGCTTTAATATTCATAATATATTGGTTCTTATAAATTTCAAGATCTTGCTGGGCAGCGTTTAGAGCTGTTCTTGCGTCGTCAACCTGCGTCGGCAAAGCATCTTGGTTTTGAGATATAATATTATACGCATTCTGCAATTGATTAATTTTATATTGATATTGCTGAACATTCATCTGGTAATCCAAAAATTGATAATAATATAGACTATTCGTTGGCAAATAGTTTTTATTATCATTAATTGATTGTATAAGGAGATTTAAATTATTGATTGTATTTTGCAAATCTTTTGTTTGAACATATTCACCATTTAATTGATCTAATTGTGCCTTATTTTGTTCTATATTAGTTTTAAGATTTAAATTATATTGATTTAGATAATTTTGAAGATCTTGCTGTGCATCAAAAATTGTACGTTCAGCATTTGTAATTTCTCTATCTTGTTCAGTTTGTAATTGTTGAATTTTTTCCTGCTTTTGATTTATATTCATCTGATAATCAACAAATTGGTTATAGTACGAACTATCACTATTCAAATTATTTACATTTTGATTTATTGCTTGTTCTAAAAGTTTCAAGTTATTTATGGTATCTTTTATATCCTGAGATTGTATGTTAACAGCATAAACTTGATTTTCAATTGATTTTCTATCTATATAAAATGCCATATATTTGTAATAATAATATTCTTCTTCAGAATTTTTATCAAAATAATTTTTACCATCTAATATACTTTTTTTTAGTTTTTTCAAATTTTCAACTTCATTTTCTGTTTTTTTAAGTTGATCCTCCAGTATGGATTTTTGTAAGTCCAAGACCTTATGGTCAATTGTATATAAAATATCCCCTTGTTTTACGACTTGTCCATCTTTAACATATATCTCTTGAACATTGCCAGTTACCTTGTTCAATATGTTTGTCTCATATTCATATGGTCTTATAACACCATTAGCCTTTACTACAATTTCTTTCTCACTAAAATATGACCATATTAATGCAGATATTATGATTGATAAAAAAATATATACAGTTATACTTGCTACAGGGTACGGTCTTGATTCTAAAATTTCCCTACTGTCAGTCAATTCATTTATACTTTGTATCATGCTTCTCAAGGAAGTCACGCTCCTATCAATTCAGCCGATGACATTTCATTCTCTATTACATATTGTGTGGGTATTTGATCTTTCCACAGTTCGTAATACATACCTTTAAACTTCATTAATTCTTCATGTGTACCGCTTTCTATAATTTTCCCTTTATCAACAACATATATTGTATCGCACTTCATTATTGTGCTTAATCTATGTGCAATAATTATCACTGTTACATTCTTCGTAAATTCATAAATCATCTCGTGTATTGCTTTTTCTGTAGTAGTATCAAGATTGCTTGTCGCTTCGTCCATTATAAATATATCAGGCTTTTTAAGAAGTGCCCTGGCTATTGCAATCCTCTGCTTCTGTCCTCCAGATAAGTTTGAACCATTTTCTTCAATTACAGTATCATATCTTAATGGCAAATTATTAATAAAATCATGTATTTGCGCTTTTTTACATGCCTCAACTATGTCTTCAAAGTCGACATTATCTATGCCCAATGAAAGATTTTCTTTAATAGTACCATTAAATAGAAACGTATTTTGCGAGATATACGCTATTCTCTCTCTCAATACTTCTAAATTTATGTCCCTAATATTATATCCATTTATCAATATTTCGCCTTTTTCGCAATGATAAAAATTCATTAAAAGCTTTACTAAAGTTGTCTTACCTGAACCACTTTCGCCAACAAGTGCTATTTTCTTACCAGAAGGAATATAAAGATTTATGTCGTCTAATATTAATTGCCTTGTACCATATCTAAAGCTAACATTTTTAAATTCAATATTGCCTTTTAACGATGCCGGGTTTATTTTTTTATCTTCATCTTTGCTTTTTTCAATTTCAATGTCCAATATTTCTCCTAGCCTATCAGCAGCTACAATAGCTGTTTGCATTTGAGGTTGAAGATTTATAAGATTTTCAATGGGATCTAAAAAATATGTAAGAAGTGCATTAAATGTCATAAGCTGACCTATTGTCAATCTGCCATGTATAACTTCATTTCCGCCAACCCATAAAAGTACAACACCAAAAACAGCTTTTATACCGCCTTCCAAAGAAGACTGAAAATTGCTCATCCATCCATTTTTAAAGAGACTTTTCATTAATTTTATAAATTTCTTTTCAGTCTCTAAGTTCACTTTCGCTTCTGCATTAAAAGCCTTTACAGTTTCGATCCCATTTAATGATTCTACAAGATACGATGTCAGCTTTGCATTATTTTCCATCGTCACTCTGTTTATATTTTTAAGAGGTTTATTAAAAGACCATACAATGATAGCATATAAAACTACGGGAATTATAGTTATACCAAATAACATATGATTCTGGCTGTATAAAATAGCAGCACCTGCAATGGCCATTAACGTATCAATCATTACCGTCAATGTGGCTCCTGATATAGCATCCCTTATTTTTGAAGCATCATTGAATCTTGATATTATCTCTCCCACTTCTCTTGTATCAAAAAAATTCATAGGAAGTTCAATAACATGGTTGTAATATCCCAGCATTAATGGTATATCTATATTTTGGCTTAAGTATATAAGCAACTGTGTTCTAAATGCATTTAAAAGAACTTTAAAAATATACAAAATGATAATTCCTATTGAAAGCATGTTTAAAGTACTAGTCAAATTATTTGGAAGTATTGAATCCATCAAAAATTTAAAATAAAATGAGCTTAGTATCCCTAATATTGTAAATAACAATGATGCAAAAAATATATTTACTATCAATCTCTTCTGCGGTTTCAGTAGAACAAAAAATCTCGAAAATAATCCCTGTGTTTCATCGCCTTTTCTAAATTTAACTGTCGGCACCATCAAAACTAATACGCCTGTCCATATTTTAAAAAATTCCTGAGGAGTATATTTTACAACTCCTTTTGCAGGATCTGCAATAATCAATTCTTTTTTAGTTATTTTATGTATTACAACATAATGAAGAAGCTTTCCGTCAACAATTACATGAGCTATAGCAGGCAGTGGAAATTCGCCAAAAATATCTTCAGGTTTATTCGCCTTAACTCCTTTTGCCGTAAAGCCAAGCCTTTCAGCTGCTTTTATCAGACCATATACACTTGTCCCTTGTTTATCCGTTCCTGCAGCTTCTCGTATTTTTGATATAGGTATTTTAAGTCCATATTGCTTTGATATTGTTGCAAGACATGCAGCACCACAGTCTTTTATATCGTGTTGTTTTATGCACATGTAGCGCTTAAATATGTTCATTAACTATCACCTTTAATTTAAATGTATTTATAATCATATTAAACAATCCTCTCTCCATCGTTAAAATTAAATCTAATTTTCTATTTTTTATATCTTTTGCTAATAAAAATATAAATAATCGCCGATAAACAACCTACTACAAATGGTATAATAAGTTTCAAAAGAAACACCCCCTTAAAATTTTAATACCAAAAATACTCTCTAAGGCAAAAACTTTATTGTTCAAAGTTAGCTAGCTTACTTCTAATTTTATCTGATACATTTCGTAAATGTTTTATACGATTGTCAATTGATGGATGGTCTTGAAATTTTTCTCTTAATTTGCTTAATTTAATCATATTATTATTTAACTTTGCAAGCTTTAATAAAGCAGAAATATAAGTATTTACATCAATTCCACTTTTAATCACATACTCATCCGCAGAATATTCTTGAAAGCGAATAATTATAAGACTCAAATAAATACATAACCAGAATACTAAGATAAATACAGTAATTCCAATTGGTATTGGTATATTAATATGTCTGTAAACTTCTAAATAATCCAATATATTACCAGTAGGATATAGAAATAAATAATACACAGAGATTATTAATAATATTCTTTTTAAAAGATGGCGCTTTTTCCAGTGTCCAATTTCATGTGCAATTACAGCTTTAAGTTCGTCAACTGATAAATTTTTTATTAAATAATCTGTGATAAACAGATATCGTCCACCAATACCAGCTACTAATGCATTTGCTTCTTTAGTTTTTACAGTAGGCCATTCATATATTTTTAAACTATGTATATCATATTTAGACAAAAAATCTATTAATATCTTCTTTAATTCAGTATCTCTTAATGGCTTTGCTTTTATTAAAAACCTTATTATATGAGGATATAAAATATTTATAAGTAAAATAATAATTACAAATATAACATATTGTAACAATCCTTCTATATTATACTTATCTATCAAGTTAATTCTGAAAAAAGCAATTATAAAATATGGAATAAATATTGTTAATAAATAACTTATCACTCTTTTTAAATCATCCCAATAACTTAGCTGAAGGTTCCTCAATTTTTTATATGTGTTATGTGAAATAATTTGATTTAATATTGCTAAGAAAAATATAAATCCCCAAACAACAATATTTGATAAAATCATACTTTTGGGAATATTTATATAATGCATTATTTTTCCTATAGCAAATGCAAGTGCAAACAATGATATTACCATTACTAACCATTGATAATATTCTTGCATAATTATAAATTTATCTAAAACATATTCTATAGATAAATTTTTATTATTATACATACTTAATATTTTTTTATTTATAAATATGCTTATTGCTATATTAATTAAAATTGTAATACATATTATAATAATATAATTTATCATAATTCACATCTCCAATCTCATTTTTATAATTATCGTGGTGAAGCAAAATAACTTCACCACGATAATTATGCAATTACACATTTACCACCATCCAGTGGTAATGTAAACTACAGCTCCACCTAATCCTCCAACTATTGCACCTCCAACTGCACCTGAAACTGTACCGATAACTGGTAAGGTCATACTTCCTCCAAAAGCTCCTGTTATTCCACCTCCAACAGCTCCAGCAAGTGTAGTTCTACTAAATTCTTTCCATGACCAGGCTCCACCGTCAATCATCATCAAGTCATCTTCTGTCAATTCCATAAATCCATTCATTGGTAATACTGCTTCCATTCTTTCTCCCTCCTCTCCTTTTTGACTACAACCGCGCGATTTTCATCTATGTTTTTAAAAATACCATGGTAAATCTTTTTACAAAATAAGTATTAGAAATAATGAACAGCACTGATGACTTAGAAATTATGACCATTCTGTATGTTTAGGTAAAGTTTACTCGACTGATAATTCTTCTATTGATAGACACGTTCAACCTTTAAAAAACTTTATTTTCATCTGTTTTTTTTGAATTATCTCCCGTTTTCTCAATTTATCTTAATTTTACATTAATCGTCTTTATTATTTGTTTTAAGTGCAAATTCTCCTTCTTTTAAGTTTTAAAAATCATACAATTACATACTGACTATATATCCATATACTGTCCTTTTCACGTTTTCTTTATTTTCTTTATAATAATACAAAGCTGTTCATTTTTTCAATGTCCGAAAGTATACTATTTTTGATTTTTTTAATAAATTTTTCTGCAAAAAGTATACTTTCGTATAATAATAATTGCCATAAATTAAAAATATCTTCCGATTTATTTGCCTTAACTCCTTTTGCCGTAAACACAAGCTTTTCAACCGCTTTTATCAAGCCATATACGAACTTGTCCCTTGTTTATCCGTTCCTGCCGCTTCTCGTATTTTCGATATAGGTATTTTAAGTCCATATTGCTTTGATATTATTGCAATACATGCCGCACCACAATCTTTTATGTCATGCTGTTTTATGCATATGTAGCGCTTAAATAAATTCATAATGTCTCCTCACCCTTTACTTTTAGGCTTATTTTATTCTTATTTAGTATATTGTACTTATTATCAACGCCTCATTATTCTAATTACAGCTATAATAATAGCAAATATTCCAAACCCTACAAATAATATAACGCTTGTCATATTTATGTAAAACGGAAGAATTGTAAATCTGTTAACAAATCTCATTAAAGATACAGCAAATAAAGCAAGTATACCGTAATATTCAAGCCTGACCTTCCGTTCATTTTTCATTCTTATCGCATTATAATTTATCAGATACAAAAATATAACAATTATAATCACAAAAACATTAGAAAAAATATCATAATTTTTTCTACTAATAATTGTTTGAAGGATCATAAGAACATTCAATAAAGTTGTAGATATTGAAATTATTAAAGGAAAATAAATTCCTCCAAATTTATTCACATTTTCCACTCCCTACTTATTAAAAATTAAAGTTTTAATCATATAAGATATTGAGTATACCCATCACAAACATATTTTTTGTGATGGGTATACAATCATTATAAATTCAATTACTATTTTGTTGCAAAACCATACCCTATATATGCACCCGAAATTGCACTTAGTGTCCAATATGTTATAGCTACACCCCAACCAATTGGTTCACTCATAGCAGCAACTGCCAATGTTGCACCTAAAAATGTAGCGGTTCCTGCAAAAACTCTATCCAAATTAACTCCGCCGTCAATCATCATCAAGTCCTCTTCCATCAATTCCATAAACCCATTCATTGGCATTACAGCTTCCACCTCTTCTCCTCCTTTCCTTTTTGACTACAATCGCGCGATTTTCATCTATGTTTTTAAAAATACCATGGTAAATCTTTTTACAAAATAAGTATTAGAAATAATGAACAGCACTGATGACTTAGAAATTATGACCATTCTGTATGTTTAGGTAAAGTTTTCTCGACTGATAATTCTTCTATTGATAGACACGTTCAACCTTTAAAAAACTTTATTTTCATCTGTTTTTTTTGAATTATCTCCCGTTTTCTCAATTTATCTTAATTTTACATTAATCGTCTTTATTATTTGTTTTAAGTGCAAATTCTCCTTCTTTTAAGTTTTAAAAATCATACAATTACATACTGACTATATATCCATATACTGTCCTTTTCACGTTTTCTTTATTTTCTTTATAATAATACAAAGCTGTTCATTTTTTCAATGTCCGAAAGTATACTATTTTTGATTTTTTTAATAAATTTTTCTGCAAAAAGTATACTTTCGTATAATAATAATTGCCATAAATTAAAAATATCTTCCGATTTATTTGCCTTAACTCCTTTTGCCGTAAACACAAGCTTTTCAACCGCTTTTATCAAGCCATATACGAACTTGTCCCTTGTTTATCCGTTCCTGCCGCTTCTCGTATTTTCGATATAGGTATTTTAAGTCCATATTGCTTTGATATTATTGCAATACATGCCGCACCACAATCTTTTATGTCATGCTGTTTTATGCATACATAGCGCTTAAATATGTTCATAATATTCACCTTTTATCGAGTGTTTAATCTTGTTTTTTGTTATAAAATCATAAAAGAAAAATAAGCATTTCTGTCGAATATACATAACCTTTTTGTAATGTATTTATTGTGTTAAATTTTTCGTATCCACAATTACATACCAGCATTATATCATTTATAATCTTTTGGTCTAAATTTTTCCTTATATGAATTTTTTAAATTCAAAATAAAATAAAATAATAACAATATCAACGGAATTAAAACAATAATGAATACAATAAAGTTAAACCTAATTATATAATAAAAAAAGTCTATTATTGAAACATAAAAATTAATCAGCAATGATATTAAAATTAATTTGCTATATGTTTTTATATAGAATATATATGCAATAAAATTAAAGATAAATACGGCAAGTGCCAATGATTGCTGAATTGTTATCAAAAGTAACAGAGCAGTTATTATAAATATAATTGTTATTGTATTTTTTTTTGATAAAGTATTATTTAGAAAATTATTTAGGAAATTTCTATATTTATAAAACAACGGAAGTTCACCTCTTTTTTAACATATATAACTAAAATCTTCCCACATAAATAAATTAATTCTATTTCTTGAAAACTTAATACTTTGCCAAAAAAAGTATAGTAATTTACACAATTATGCACTTTAGAAAGGCTTTCCTTAAGTTTTTTGGAATCGTAGCCATAAAAGCATTAAATAATTGACCCAGATGCTCCGAAATTAACGATAGTTTATTTGCTATTGTATCTAAGAATACTATTCATAACATGAGCCTCCAGTTGGTTTGTTTTTTGGATAATTCAATTATACAAAATGGAGGTCTCATGCTATTTTATAACCAAACAATATTGAATTATCAGAGTACAGAGCTACTTTTAAGTGCGAAGTTTTAGTATTTAACTTTAAAATTATGCACTTAAAACATAAACTCAACCACCACCTGCTAAAGCAGGTGGGTTGGATATGCCGCTTAAGCAGCTTAAAACTCGCCTAAAGTAAAATTATCATTCTTTTGATTTTCTTCTATGTCTTGATTTTGTATATACTCTATTATCACTTCATCTGTTACATTACCACTACTTGCTGCAAAATATCCTCGTGCCCATAAATGTTGTCCCCAGAATTGTTTGTTAAGCTCCTTATTTTCCATTAGTAACTTTCTTGAACTATATCCTTTTATATATTGCACTAACTTACTTACTGACATATGTGGTGGTGCTGACACTAGTATATGTATATGGTCTTTTGATACATGCCCTGATAATATTTCTACTTCGTTATTTTTACATACCATTCTTATTAGTTCTCTTGTTCTTTCTGCTATTTTTCCAACCAATACCGGTTTTCTGTATTTCGTTATCCATACTATATGATATTTTAGGTCATATGTAGCATGCGACGACTTTCTATAATTTTGCATATTTATCACCTCTAGTTTTATTTTTTACTAGAAGTGATTATTTATTTTGTTGACCTAAAGGTTTCAGCTTAAGCTGAGGGATTTAACCCCATTATACAGACATTAAAGGTACTAAGTTCACTTGAATTTATTAAAAATGGACAAAATGTAATACTTGCAGGTAATTCTGGCACAGGCAAAACGCATATAGCAATAGGACTAGGCATAAAAGCTTGTTTAGCAGGATATAGAGTACTATTTACAACAATTCCAACTTTAATAAATCAATTAAAAGAAAGTAGGTCAGAGAAAACATTACACACTTTTGAAAACAAATTTGCAAAATATGACCTAGTAATAGCAGACGAACTTGGCTATATCTCTTTTGACAAAGAGGGATCTGAGCTTTTATTTACAAACTTATCATTAAGAGCAGGAAGAAAATCAACGATAATAACGACAAACTTATCATTTGAAAGGTGGGCTGAAATATTTCAAGATCCAGTGATGACAGCAGCGATGGTAGATAGACTAACGCATAAAGCCTATTTAGTAAATATGAATGGAAATTCATATAGACTTAAAGAAACGGAGGAATGGATAAAGAGTCAGAATATTGCTTAATTTTTTATACACTAAGTGGAGGAAAATTCGATTGAAATTTGGAGTATTTTTCACTTGACAAATGCACTTAACTCCTTTTGCCGTAAACCCAAGCTTTTCAGCTGCTTTTATCAAGCCGTATGTACGTGTTTCTTGCTTATCCGTTCCTGCAGCTTCTCGTATTTTTGATATAGGTATTTTAAGTACATATTGCTTTGATATTGTTGCAAGACATGCTGCACCACAATCTTTTATATCGTGTTGTTTTATGCATACATAGCACTTAAATATGTTCATAATGTCTTACTTTCCATCGAGTATTTAGTCTTGTTTTTATTATAAAATCATAAATCTATATAAAGAAAGATAAATTTTCTCAAATTCTATTATTGCTCCTCATGGTAAAAATTTTTAATCTTTTAAACTTTTGTATACCTGTCGAAGGAAAAATAAGCATTCTTGTCAAATATGCATACGCAACCTCTTCTGTTAAAATTGGATTATTGCTTATATATTCGACATTTGTGGAGGTGAACATCCTTTTTCGTATCTCAAAAAACTAGGAACATCAAGCTATTTAAAATTGAAATTTGCTCAAATAAAAACAAGATTAATATATTTTATCGACTTTTAAAATCTTTATATAAACCATAAAAAATAAAAAACAAACTAGCACATAATAATGTTATATATATTATACTAATAAAAGAATATTCGTCAAATATTTCCGGAAACACGTATGATATAAGATGAGCTACAGTTATTAAAGCAACATAAATTATACCTGCTGTTGCAGATAAAATTTTTTTTTGTTTATATCGTAAAATATAGGAACAGAAAAGTATCCAAATTGATATAATAAATGGAAATAAATCATCTTTCTTTAAAATAGATATATAAATATTTACTACACACAAAGCAAATAGTAGTAATATAATATTAAAAATAAAATTTTTGTTGTTTAAATTTATCATAAATAATATAACTCCTTTAATTCTAACAATTTTTAAAAAGTGGGGGGATTAAATAAGCCCCCACTTTTTAATTATTTAAAAAGGTCTATAACCGAATGTCCCATCATATAAATTCCAAACGCTACACCACCAATACCTCCTGCTACCCCTCCAACTTTTTTTAATATACTGCTTTGTTTAAGTGATGAACCTATAACGCCTGTACCTAATGCTACTCCGCCAAGACCTGTAAGATAATCTTCAGCAGCCGCTTTTAAATTGCCACCATCAATCATCATCGCATTTTCTTCTGTCAATTCCATAAATCCATTTATTTGTAATACTACTTCCATCTCTTTCCCTCCTTTCCTTTTTGACTACAATCGGCCAATTTTCATCTATATTTTAAATACCATGGTAAATCTTTTTACAAAATAAGTATTAGAAATAATGAACAACACGATGACTTAGAAATTATGACCATTTTATATGTTTAGGTAAAGTTTACTCAACTGATAATTCTTCATCTATAAGAATAATTTACCTCTATTGGTAAACACACGTTCAACCTTTAAAAAACTTTATTTTCATCCGTTTTTTTTTTTTTTTTGAATTATCTCCCGTTATTTCAATTTATCTTAATTTTACATTAGTTATTTTCATTGTTTGTTTTAAGTGCAAATTTTCCCTGTTTTAATTTTAAAAAAAATACAATTACATACTGACTATATGTTCATGCTTCTTCATTTTTACGTTTTCTTTATTTCTTTTCTATAGATGAGAAAAATTAATAACAAATATTACCATCAAATAGATACACTCTGCCTATGCTAATTTTAGTTGTTCTAAAATTTCATCAATAGGTACGCAGTTTTCAGCTTGTTCATATAGCCATTGAACATGCTGCTTTTGTACTTCTTTACGAACCATTTTTATTCCCTGCCCAAATTTGTAATATTCGTCGCCCGAAGTCGTACAATACAGGTATGTCAATGATATAAGCCATAATAATCTATCTATTGATTTTGTTGAGCGTACTTGATACGTATTTAGTCCAAGATTATTCTTTGTCTGTCTAAAGAATATTTCTATAGGCCATCTCTGACTCTAGTATTTTAGAATAGTCTCAGTATCTAATTCAGTATCAGTACAGATAAATGCATGTAGAGCCTTCTGATTTTTAAAAGCTTTCTCAGGCCAGCACATTAGAACTACAGCATTATCTATCCCATTTAAGGCTCCTTCATAGCGATATGCCCAGTAACTAGAACCGTTTACTGTAACGAGGTGAACTTCGTTCTTTTCAATATATTGGGCAAAGTCTTTTATCTGAATTCTGATGCCTTGTGGATAGATAATTCTATTAGTCTTTAGTGCTCATATGAGATGGTATCCTCTTTCAAAATGTGCTTCTATTACTTTCTTGTTTATATACCATGAATCACATAGTCCATATGCTGGTCCTTTAGGTATTGGAAGCATAGATACCATTTCACATATTCTTTCGATTTTGCTTTTGCCACCTTTTTCATAGCGTTCGATTTAGTAAGGCAATACTATTTTGCCGCATGATAGCATCATGGTAAGAAGCTGATGCCCCCAAACTTGCTTTCCTTTTAAATGTGATTGATGAAATCCTGTTGCCTGGATAGAATGTTTAGCCTGTGACGAAGGCTTAGTTTTTTCAGCAATAGTATCGTCAAAAATCACAAATATCGGTTTTTTGCGAGTTTGTGATAATTCAAGTATAATACGAATAACTTCCCGCCTTATAGCTCTCCATGCATACTCTATATTCCAAACACCTTGACTTAAGAATTTGCCAAAGGTAGTTCTATGGCAATTAGCAAAGCTTAAATTAACTATATCAGTAACAGTACCACTATAACCCTTTTGAGTGGCAGCAATTATAAATTCTACAATATGGTGAATAACAGGTTTAGTAAAATATAATGCAAAATTTAATTTCATTAAGTACTGGATTATTGATGAATTTTCTGTTATTCTTTTATTATGAGACATTTGCTCCACTCCTATGGTTAATATTGTTATAGTGTGGCAACAACATATTAATACCATAAAAGCGAGCATTTGTCTCTATTTTTTATTAAATTTTTTCATGTAAGTTTATTATGGTAATTTATGTAAGCTAATTTTCTCATCTATAGATAATAATACAAAATTGTTCATTTTTTCAATGTCCGAAAGTATACTCTTTTTAATTTTTTTAATAAATTTTTCTGTAAAAAGTATACTTTAGTATACTAACAATTGTCATAAATCAAAAATATCTTCGGGTTTATTTGCTTTAATTCCTTTTGCCGTAAAGCCAAGCTTTTCAGCTGCTTTTATCAAGCCATATACACTTGTCCCTTGTTTATCCGTTCCTGCAGCTTCTCGTATTTTTGATATAGGTATTTTAAGGCCATATTGCTTTGATATCGTTGCAAGACATGCTGCACCACAATCTTTTATGTCGTGTTGTTTTATACACATGAAATGAGTGAAGATTGACATATTTTATTACCTCGATAATTTATAATATATTTTCATCTTATATAAATCATTATTAAATAACATATTTTTACATATAGCACTTTTTTCTTTGAGAATAAAAAAATTTAATTGTTATAATTAATAAAATACAGCCAAGAAAAAAATAAAATGTTGATTCTATCTTATTCATATTATGAATTATATTATCAAACAATCCTCCTAATAATCCAATTAAATTTGAAGATATATGTATAATAATAGGAGCCCAAATTGATTCAGTTAAATAATACATAACTGATAAAAAAATGCCTAGTAAAAATGCATAAAAGCCTTGGTATAATGAACCATGAATTATAGCAAATATAGCTGACTGTATTATTATTGCTGTATAAATTGATAATTCTTTTCTTAATTCATTAAAAATTAAACCTCTAAAAATTATTTCTTCTACTATTGGTGCTATGATTACAACAGATAAAAAAACTGTTAGAAAATTCACTTTATAATTTCCTATTTTGTTATAAAAATCTTGGTACTTATAATAATCAGGAAAATACTTATATAACTTTAATGTAATATTCATTATTTCTAAAACCATATTAAAAATCAAGCCCATGAATATTAATAATATTAATTCACTAAACTTCATTTTTTTAAATGAACAATATCTGTATAAGCTTATATTTCTATTTTTAAAAAGTAAAAATAAACATACTATTGTTAATATTGACGATAACAAAGTCATTATATTAAAATCTATATTACCTATAAATACTATCAAAATACCCGCAATTAATAGTGAACAAAGAAAATATATTCCTAAATATATAATTATATTCTCAAAAATTTGATTATCTTTATTCATATAATTCGCTCCATTTTCTCAAAAATAAGCTATACTACCAATCTGATTTATAAATTTTATATTAAAAAGCAAAGTTATGGAAACTGATACAGCGTTTGAGAATTTTAACAGGATGCCCAAAATAAAAATACTGTACCAATATCCACAGCAAAACGGCAATAATAGCTGAATTTTAGATATCACAAGCGAAGGAATATGTCCTTCTCTTGTGATATTTTCTAAACTATTAATTTTGATTAAAAACACTACCCCAAACTGTATCTGAGCCCATCGAAGCTGGTGGATAATCGATAGGAGCATTAAATATCATTCCCCCTATATATCCAACAGCATACCCAATGTAATATAGTATGCCTCCACCACTAACATCTCTTAATTCCGTTTCATTTAAAACTTTAAATTCGCTATCCATTTTATACCTCCTCTCAAAAAATCTTTCTTTCTCACTTCCAAGCATTTAATCCATCTTTAAAACCATCAACAACCCCATTGCCAAAATCTATTGCCATATCTATTAAACCAATCCAAAATCCAGCACCATCCAAAAAGCCTTTTCCACCATCAATCATCATCAAGTCCTCTTCTGTCAATTCCATAAACCCATTCATTGGTAATACTACTTCCATTCTTTTTCCCTCCTTCCTTTTTTGTACTACAACCGCGCGATTTTCATCTATGTCTAAAAATACCATGGTAAATCTTTTTGCAAGATAGGAACTAAAAATTATGACCAGCACTGATGAACTTAGAAATTATGACCATTCTATATGTTTAGGTAAAGTTTACTCGACTGATAATTCTTCATCTATAAGAATAATTTACCTCTATTGGTAAACACGTTCAACCTTTAAAAAAACTTTATTTTTATCTGTTTTTTTGAATTATCTCCCGTTATTTCAATTTATCTTAATTTTACACTAATTATTTCGATTGTTTGTTTTAAGTGCAAATTTTCCCTGTTTTAATTTTTAAAAAGCATACAATTACATACTGACTATATGTCCATGCTTCTTCATTTTTAAGTTTTCTTTATTTCTTTTATAATAATACAAAATTGTTCATTTTTTCAATGTCCGAAAGTATACTGTTTTTGATTTTTTTTAATAAATTTTTCTGTAAAAAGTATACTTTAGTATACTAATAATTGTCGTAAATCAAAAATATCTTCCGGTTTATTTGCTTTAACTCCTTTTGCCGTAAACCCAAACTTTTCAGCCGCTTTTATCAAGCCATATACACTTGTCCCTTGTTTATCCGTTCCTGCAGCTTCTCGTATTTTGATATAGGTATTTTAAGGCCATATTGCTTTGATATTGTTGCAAGACATGCTGCATCACAATCTTTTATGTCGTGTTGTTTTATGCATATATAGCGTTTAAATATGTTTTTCATTTATATCACCTTTTATTTTTCTCTCTCATTGATCTTTTTTCCTATGCATTTTGCTAATTATTATATAAGGATTTTGCCTTTAACAGAAGTTTAACAATGTATGGATATAATATACCTGCCAATATGATGAGAGATGCCCATACAAAATACTGCGGCAATTCTCCTGCTTTATATTTTTCTAGTATA